>CAZFOQ010000056.1:0-24754 GCA_964520535.1 uncultured Pirellulales bacterium
CATCCAAGTCAGCTTGCCGTAAAGCAAATTTCAGGCCGAACAGGATTGGGATTTTGCTTGCATTAAGGGGGATTTGAGATAAAATAAGGAAAGTATTTAGTATATCGTATGTAGTATATAGTATATAACGATAATCATATCAAATACTTGCGGAGAACAGCGCATAAATGTCACATTTCCAATTTTCAATATTTAGCCCGGCAATGCAATTGGTGGATTCTTCAAGCGATTCGACACATGTCGAAAGTATACTACAAATCGAACCTTATTTGAAAAAACAAAGCCAATTTGCTGGAGGAGTAAATGTGCGTAATATTAGATATAATAAGGGATTATGAGAAATATAGCTTCGCATAACGTCAAAAAAACAAAGCCAATTTGGATTAGACACAAATTGGCGCAAGCTCTTTTATGACAAGTGAATAGGTGAAAATTACAGGATTCGGTCGGTCAAGAAACAAAGCCAATTCAAAGCCAATTTATCCTTCGGGGATTGTTCAAAGCAGGTCTGGCCTGGGCAGGCAGATGGAATCTGACCGGCGCAGGCAAAGACAGACGGCATATCGGGTTTTGTCATTCGGCCTGGAAAATAGATTTCAGGTATTTCGTATTGGCACCGAAGTTCCACACCACGTTGCGGGCGTCCTTGGCACTGCGCGAGCGTTCGATCACAAGCCAGCCGCTCCAATCCATCTCATCGAGCGTTTCTTTGACCTTCGGCACGTCTATTTTCGGATCGTCCTGGAGCCAGACGCCATCCTGGTCGGTGCAGTGAATCTGGCAGATGCGGTCTTTGCCGAGTATTTGCAGCTCCTTGTGTAAATCCCGCCCGTTTTGAAGAGCGTTGGAGAAGTTGAAATAAATCCGGATGGCGGGCGAACCGATATCGTCCAGCAACTTTACTTGATCCTCTGCCGGGAGTTCTGTTTCCACGCCAATAATGACACCAGCCTTCTCTGCTTGGACACCGGCAGCCTTCAAACGTTCGACGACTGCCGAGCGCAGTTCGGGATGCTTTGCTGGATCACTTCTCACACCCAGAGGTAGAAATGCAACTTTGACGTTCATCAGCTTCATAGTGTCGATGCAATCCTGTACCATTCGATAGACTGTGGGACGCTCGGCAAACGACTGGGCATAAAATCCGGACATCGCCAGCGAACAAATTTCAAGGTCCAGCTCTTTTGCCTTGTCGAGGAATTGTTTCCGTACTGCCGGATCGGCGAGAGCACTTGCGAATGTCTCGCGGTCACCCAGGCTGCCCATATCCACTTCGACACCATCGGCCCCGATTTCTTTGGTTCGCCCAAACGCACCAAGTTTCTGCCGCTTGAGAATCATCCAGTCACAAACGGCGATTTTGTATCGTTGTTTTGGCGGAATTGAAGCATCTTTATCCGGTTGCTTCGATGCGGATTCACCGGCCCACAACGGATAACCGGTCGCTAACAATCCTGCCGCAGCACCGGCACTGCCAAGAAAGCGGCGACGGTTCATGAATCTTGACTCGTTGACGGGATTAAAAATGTCACTCATTATATTGTCTCCATTGCTCTTATCCGTTTTAAGCGGACAGTCGGCCTAACCGGCATTTTTCCAGATATCGACAAACGTTTTCGGAGTTTTCCATTCAACCTTGGCGGCTTTCGGATCGAGGCCGTTAATGAAATCCTCGATATTGGTGTATCCGTCGCCGTTCAAATCGCCGGATGCATCCGACGGGTCTTTCGGATCGAGGCCGCATTTCAATTCCCACTCGTCCGGCATCCCGTCCATATCGGCATCTTTATAAGGGGTTCCTCTATACTCCGGATATCCCCCGACCAGACGGATGTCTGTGATGATCCCCTTCAGATACGAGTCCCTGCCCAGACGCCGGTGTTCGAACTGGTACAGGGAGTTGGGGTCGACCTGCGGCGAAGTGGTGATCCGGCCGGTCCTGACCTGTTCGATGACGCGTTCATCCACGGCGTCGCGCCTGGGGAGCGTAGCTCCGGCGTTGGCCAGCACGGTTTGATAAGCATCCTGCGCAGACTCGATATCGATATACGCATGGGGATAGGGGGCATCCTGTCTGACCAGAGGAAGCACGATGTTTGGATCGTGTCCGTCTTCTTCATCGACCTGCACACCGCCGGCCCAGTTGTCCATTGTCACAGCAGGATTGCCTTCCACCAGATTGCCGGACGCGTAGACCTTGCCAAAACGGGGTTCTCCTTGTTGCGTAAGTCTTCCGTCCGGCTTGATGATTCGGTATCGAATGGGATGATCCGCGGGCGTGACAGGACCGGGCTTGTAGTAATTGTTGATCATGGAGTAAAAGCTTCCGGGGCCGCCGCCGTCCGTGGTACGGTGACTCCAGTTGTAGATCACGTTGTTGACAAAGGTAAAGTCGTAGATCATGCCCACACTGGGATTGCGCCCCATGTTACATGCCCAGAGGTTATGGTGAAACGTGCTGTTGTATCCGCCGATAGTGCTGCCGAACGAATGGTTATACGTATCCAAAGCCTCGCTGAAAATTGAATTTTGAATGGTAATATTGACGGTCGGCAGCTTCAATGCCCTGCTTCCGTCCGGCGGCGTGTACATGTGGCGATACATGGACATGTTCTCGTCCAAACCCCAGCTTGCGGAGACATGATCGATGATGATATTACCGATGGGATTGCCGCCGATAGAATCATTCCGGTCTCCCACCCAGGTCGCGCCGCGGCGAAAACGCATGTGACGGATGATCACATCGTGCGTTTCGAGCTCCACGGTGTCACCGGCGATGCAGATGCCGTCCCCCGGTGCCGTACTTCCGGCGATGGTGATATACGGGGCGCGGATACGGATGCGTTCGTCGAGTTTGATGATTCCCGCCACATTAAAAACCACGATACGCGGCCCACCGGCCTCCAGGGCTTCGCGGAAGCTTCCCGGGCCCCTGTCGTTGAGATTCGTCACCACGAAAACTTTTCCCCCGCGTCCGCCGAAGCTGTACATACCGCCACCCTGGGCGCCCGGAAAGGCCGGGATCGGCGCCTGAGGCAAGTCATCAGGCTTAGCGGCCCAGGGAATGTAGGGCTTGCCTTTGGCTTCCCAGTCCTTGATGGCCGGCATTGCCTTTTCCCATGCCTGGTCCGACCGCTTGTTCATAGCCGCCATTTTTTGCCTGGCCTGCTCCGCGACGTCGCTGGGGACACTGGGATATTGAGCCATCGTTGTCTGTAAATAAATCGCCGTTACAGCTACGAATGCGGCAAATGTCATCACTAATTGTTTCGAGATGAAGTTTCTTCTGAGTTGCTTTGTTTTCATTGGACTGATAAACCTTTCTTTCATTGAGTTACTTCGATTTGGCATCTTCGGCCCGGGGACGCCTTACGGCGGATGCTGCCTTTTGCCGCTGCCGCAAATCCTGCTCGGCCTTTTTCAGATCGTAGCCGGCGGCAGAAAGATAGTTATTGATTTTGCCTTTATACTTGCGAAACCACTTATGTTTTTCCTCCGATGAGCCGCCGTCCATGGCAATTTCACGCGCTTCAACTAAAAACGCCATAATTTTTGCCTTCTGCTCGTCGGTCAGATCAGGCAGCATTGCAAGATATCGATTGTAGGTGACTTGAACCACTCCGTACGTCATGCCGTCCTTGACTTTGTCTATCTGTTCCGGTTCAAGCTCAACCGAAAGTTTCAAAAGATACTGGGTATGTAACCGGTCCTGCAGGGCTTGTGCCATATCCTCCAGGGCCTTGGTCGCAATTTTAGCCGCATCCGGGTTATCACCGGTCTGGGATTTGACTGCCTTGATCTGGGCGTCGCGACTGTCGTGAATATCCCTTAAAGAGCGATATTGCCCGGCGATAATATCCCGGACACGCTTTGCCTTCGCCGCATCGGTTATGCCAAGCGTATCAACGATTTTCTGCGCCCGCTGGTTGATGACACGTGTATAGGCCGCTTCCGGATCTTCGGCTTTTTGGGATTCCTGTGAAAATACAGGCATTGCGGACAAAATCGCCAGAACCAGGCCACAAAGGAACATGTTCATTTGTTTATTCATATCATGACTCCAAAATTTGTTTGCTTTCCCTTTTCACTCCAATTACAGCAATGTGGTGATACAACCATCATGGACTTGTACATGCTACAGAGAATACGCTGACTTGTAAACACTTTTCCGTTTTCCCTCTATGCGGATTTTCACACAAAGATCAAGGCTTGTTTTAATCTGTATAGGTGCGGCGTGACAACCGGGCGGCATCCTGATCCGACAGCCCTTGGATCGGTCGCAGGCTCAGGTGCAGGGTGTAAGTCTCAGGCGGCACCTCATAACATGGCAACACGCCGGGGCCGCAACTGCCGTTACCCAAGCCGCTGTGTTTGGCATCCAGCGAAAGAATCACTCCACCATGCCTTCTCAATTCGTACGTATGCTCCGCAACGTCAAGGTCAGCAGCAGTGTAGTGCAAGGCAGAAGCTGCCATAGCGGGCTCGGCTACCACTAAAATACCTTTGCCGTCTTTGTCTGTCAGGCTCAACCAATCGACATTCACTTTTGTGCCGGTCTCCTGGGGACGCGGATAGGGCACGTATTGCTGACCCACCGTGCCGGACCAGATCCCCATATCGGCAGATTCTTTTCGATCGATGTAATTTTCATGCGGCCCGCGTCCATACCAGCGCAAGTACTCAGGACCGCCGACCAGGCGCATCACCACGCCGATCCGAGGCAGGGGCGGCAAATTTCCAAACGGTTCGAACCGGTTATCCATATCGATCGATCCGTCACCGCGTATAGTCCAGACAGCATGGTGATTGAATCCGGCCCCCGTCGGTGTCGTACTTACAGTCAGCACTTCGATGCGTACACGTTGGGCATCCGGCTGATTGGCCGTAACATTCTCGACCCGGCGCGTTAATCGGTTCAATCCGGCCTGCTGCCAGTCGCGGGCCCGGCCGCTGCCAAAGGCCTTGTCATTACTGGTGACAGCGCGATAGGCCTGCAGAACAGGACCGGCGAGGTCTTCACCCGCCCGGTCCAGCATTTCTTTACTGTTATAAACCAGTGAAATCAGCGTCCCAGCTTTTTTGCCGAAGACCACAGTGAAAGTATGTCCTTCGATCCGGATAGAACCGCCGGAGTCGGTGACTTTCAATTCCGGCAGCTCGGAAGTTTTGACCGGCTTAATGTCCGGCGTCTTAACAGGATATTGTACCTGCTGCCACGCCACTTCATGTCCTGTTTTGGCCCAGAGCGTGTCTTCTCGAAGATGAAAACTCACTCGGAGCCAGTACGAGGCCCCCGGCTCAATATCGGTGACCTTGTCCAGCGGAATAGGCACCTCTGTTTGCCCCCCCGCTGCCAGATCGATGGGCTCCAGCGTACCGGATTGCAATATCCGCCCGTCGCATTTCAGCGACCAATGCCATTCAAGTGTGTTTAAGTTGTTAAAGCCATAGCGATTGGTCAGCCTCACACGCGGGCTGGTTTCATCGACCATTTCTATATGTACCGGCTGATAGACCTTTTTGACTTCCCAGATTTTAGGTCCAAGTGAACGGTCGGCAAACACGACGCCATTGAGGCAGAAATCCGTCAGGTTCGGTCTATCACCGAAGTCACCGCCATACGCTATATACGGTACGCCGTCATTGGTCTTGCGATGCAGGCCCTGATCCACCCAATCCCAGATGAAACCGCCGGCCATTCTCGGATTGGAATAAATCTCGTCCCAGTATTCCTTCAGGTTACCAATAGCATTGCCCATAGCATGGGCATATTCACAATACAGCACGGGCCGACTGTCACGGGGGTCTTTCGCAAGCAGCAAACCCTTCGGCCAGCGAGCATCGCGTTGGGCGTCATACAATCCCTCGGCACGGGGATACATGCGGCTGATAAAATCCACGGTATGAGGATCACGCGGATCATTCCGATCTTCGATGGAGGCTTGCGCCCCTTCGTAATGGATCGGACGCGTCGGGTCGACATCCCGCATCCAGGCCGACATCGCGGCGAAATTCGGCCCGTACCCCGCTTCATTGCCCAGCGACCAGATGACAATTGACGGATGGTTTTTGTCACGCTCGACCATGCGAATACCGCGATCCAGAAAAGCCGCCTGCCATGCCGGATCGTTGGCCAGCAGTCCGCGAAGACCGTGCGTCTCAACGTTCGCTTCATCTATCACGTAAAGCCCGCAGCGGTCGCACAGGTCATACCAGCGGGGATCGTTGGGATAGTGTGACGTGCGTACGGCATTAATATTGAACCGCTTCATCAGGGTGATGTCCTCGACCATGCGTTCAAGCGGCACGGCACGCCCGTGGTCGGGATCATGTTCATGCCGATTGACGCCGTACAAACGCACAGGCCGGCCGTTAACCAAAAACCTGCCGTCTCTGACTTCAATCTCACGAAAACCGACGCGGCAACTGAGCGCTTCGATAACACGTTCATTGCGATCGTTGAGTGTCAGTACCAGCGTATAGAGCACCGGCGTCTCGGCAGTCCACTTCTGCGGATTCCTGATCGTCGCACGCAGCCAGTCGAAGCGTGCAGGCCCTCGCTGAGGTGTATATGCATTGAGCACATCCGAGCGGAAGTCCAGATTGAGAATCGCCTCGGCATCGGCGATCAATGATTCTTCAAGAACCGGCTCACCCGCGGGATCGTAAAGCCGGGCTCGCACGGTCCAGCCGTCAATGTCACGGTCACTGTAACGCGCCAGTTCGGGCTTAATTAACAGTTCGGCGTCACGATAATTTTCATCCAGGTCCGTTCGTATGGCAAAATCACAGATACGCACATCAGCAGTCGAATAAAGGAATACATCGCGATAGATTCCGCTGAATCGCCACATGTCCTGGTCTTCCAGATAACTGCCGTCCGACCAGCGATAGACCTCGACGGCCAGCACATTCTCTCCATCCTGCAGGTAAGGAGTGACATCGAATTCGGCCGGAGTCATGCTCCCCTGGCTGTACCCGATTTGTCGGCCGTTGAGCCAGATATAGAACGCGCTCTTGACTCCGGCAAAGTGCAGGAACACGCGACGCCCGGACCACTCCGCCGGAACAGTAAATGTCCGGCGATAGGACCCGACCGGATTACGCAGTTTATATGCCGTCCAGTTGCGCCTGGGCTCGCCCGTGACGCGAGGCGGATCGACCTTGAACGGATATTGCGAGCTTGTGTAGATCGGCACACCGTAGCCGTGCATCTGCCAGTTCGAGGGGACCGGTATGGTGTCCCACTGACTGACATCAAACGATTCACTGTAGAAATCCATCGGTCGATCCTGAGGATTGGCCGACCAGTGGAAATGCCAGGGACCATTGAGTGAAAACATATACGGCGATTCCTCACGCCGACCTTTCAGGGCTAAGGCAATATCAGAATACGGCATAAAAGTGGCGTGGGCAGGTTGTCGATTTCGACTAATGACCTGCTCGTTCTCCCAGTCCGGCGGTTCCGCGGCCTCTGCCGGTAATAGTGCATACATCAGTGCAACCAAAATCACAATGTATATTTGTTTCAACCGGTTTGTCATGTGTCTATTCCGTCCATATTTAAGGAGTTTTTCATTCGTTATCTAAACAATCAGCGACTCCATTGTACCTATTAGAGCCGCGGAGTCAATTGTGCAATCTTGCCGGGTAAAGTCGTCAAGTAAAACTAAAAATGGAGCTTCTACTTTCACATTCGAAATAACTCTTCTTTCTGATGCCGGAGAACCTTCATCAGGAATCGAAAACTTTCGTGGAAATGTTGATTTTATATTAGAGACCAGCCAAGACCAAAGGCATATCTCTTTACAAATTAGCGCCAGAGTAGGGACTGAAAAATTCAGATTAACACCGGAAGATGTGTTCCTCATGGAATCCAAATCAGACGATGCCTTGATATGTCAGAAAGTCAAGCTTGCATTCCCGACCGAATCAATTCCGGTAAATATACATGTACAATTCAATACACCTTTACCCCTTAAAATTAAAAAAAGGAATCGGTGTCCGCAAATACTTATATAATCGATATGACTGTCATACCTAAGTCTCTGCGAGACATTTCACTCAGATTGAATAAAGGGGAAGTAACTATCATACCTGAGGGAGCATCAAATCCGCTTTCTGTGCGCGCGGTTTATGCGGTATGTCTCCATAACTAAATATATCGATATTGCTTTGAGGATTTTTTGCCGTTTTACTGCTGGCTGTTATCCTCAAGCAATTTTCTGAGGTACTCGTTTTCCCGGCGTGTTGCTTCAAGATCGAAGACCTGATATTTGATGCAAACCCGCAGGTAGTCCAGTGACTCCTGTAGGCTATTGATACTTTTTTCAAGCTTCTTCCGGTTTGCCTGCGCCTGTTGGGCGAGCTTCGCCAGTTTTCTATGTTGCGGGTCGGCCGTATCTCCGAATTCCCTGACCAGTTCATTGAGTTTGTCTTCCAGGTTTGCCTCGTCCATCAAATCACTCTCCTCACGATAGCATCTTCTTTTCGTCACCTAAGTGTGGAAATTTCCCCCAAAGCCACGTGCATATAAAGAGCAAAAACTATGCCTGAATATTTAAAAAGCTCTTTAGAGGCAAAATTCGCCGATTTGGCCCCAAAAACGGCCAAAAAGAGGTGTTTTGTTTTCCACTCCTGAGTTCTGTTACAACTGTTCGGAGACCAACTATTATAAGGTTTGAAACTTTATGTTGAAAAGCATCAACATTTCTCATTTTACGGTCGTTTTGCACTTATTATAACGGCTTAATTTTGACCAAGTTAAACATTCGTTGATATTTTTCAACGCTGCTGTTGACTTTCGAGACCAAATAAGTATTTTATAGACGAAAAGCATCCATATTTAAGTTTTTCAAGACCAGTATCTCCGCTGATGACCTAAATCTATGAATTCAGGTACGGAGCTTCTTTATTTGGCCTTGAGCATCTGGTAGCCATAATGGGCAATCAGGTGATCGAGTATCACCATTGCCGTATAGTTCTCAGCAACCGGCCATATACGAGCCACAATTGTCGGGTCGCGTCGTGTAATTGCGGCAAGCTGCTTGTTTTCAAGAGTATATTTGTCAATAGTATATTGTGGTTTGTCAATCGTCGGCGTAGGCTTAACTGCCAGTCTGACAACGATTGGTTGGCCTGTGGCAAGGCCGCCTGTAATACCGCCGGCGTTGTTTGAGTCGAATATGACTTTACCTTTCTCGACGTGCATTTGGTCATTATTCTCAAAACCGGTCATATCTTTGACACCAAAGCCGGCTCCGACCTCGACGCCTTTGACGGCTCCGATACCGAGCATTTTGCCCAATTCACCATCGAGCTTATAGAAGACCGGCTCACCAAGACCTGTCGGAACGCCGGTGACCACGACCTCAACAACACCACCGACCGAATCACCACCCGCTGATATTTTATTACAGGCTTCAACCATATTCTCCGCGGCATCGATATCAGGACAATTGACAACTGAGTGTACGCCGTATTTTTCGCGAATCTCTGCCGGTTCCAATTTCGGAGCTTTATCCCGGATAGCATCAATTTCCTGCTCAATCTCCGCAAATATTGCAATTTTTTCAAGAAATCTCATCTCAATATTAATACGGCCTTTGGCATAGACTTCCTGATAAAATGGATCGAGGTCTCGACGCATCTGCTTGTAATTATTGGTGGACTTGAGGGCCTTGTCTGCAGCGATTTCCGGACAACGAACGCTGGCAATTTCTTTCACATATGAAAATACTTCGATGCCGCATTTTTTCAGCACTTGTTTGGCTACATATCCGGCAGCGACTATTGTCGAGGTATAGCGGCCGCTGAAAATGCCGGCTCCGATTGCATCATCATCCGAACCATACTTCAGGAATGAAGCGTAAGATGCGTGGCCCGGGCGAGGCGTGCGATTAGTGTCCTGATATTGTTTGATATGAATGAAATGGCGATCCAGGTTCGGAATCAGAATCACCAGCGGCGTACCATTCGTATGGTTTTTATTCCCGGCGTTTTCGACGGTATCCGCGACATTCAGACCGGAATAAATAATAGGTAAATCCGGCTCTTTTCGAGGGCTGCTCAATTCATCGGCCCCTGGCTTTCGAAGAAGCAAATCGCCATAAATTCCCTGCTCGGTCAATAAAAGTCCCGGCGGAACGCCCTGCAAAACCGAAGTAAGGCCCTCCTGGTAAGAGCCGCCGGCAACCGTGACCTGAAAACAACGTCCAATATGACAACCTAACATTTATTATTCTCCTCTAATCTTTGAGATAATTATTCCAACTCCATCTTCGCACCAATACTTGTCATCAGTTCCACATAATCAGGGAACGTCACACTGATTGCCTCAGCGGTATCGATAACACACCGGCCGTCCAATACCAATCCCGCCAGCGACAGACCCATTACTATTCGATGGTCGGCCCAGCCGTGCAATTCTGCCGGTTCGGGTTGACTGTGCCGTATTATAAGGCCATCAGGAAGTTCTTCAACATCGACTTTCATTTTTTTAAGCTCTTCTGCTATACATTTAATTCGGTCGGTCTCTTTACTTCGCGCCTGCGGCACATTTACAAGTCGGGTCCGGCCTTCGGCAAAGGCAGCAGTTACAGCCAGGGCCGGCAGTGCATCCGGCGTTGCATTCATATCGATTTCGGTGCCTTTAAGTGTTGCGGCCCGGACTTTAACTGAATCAGGCTCAATATCAATATCAGCACCCATTGCCCTGAGATAGTCAACAACGGCTTTGTCCGGCTGAGAATCTGAGAAATCCAGACCGAGTAAAGTAACCTCATCCGCTACCAAGGCCGCTGCGCAAAGGAAAAATGTGGCGCTGGAAAAATCGGCGGCAATGGGTAAATCAAAGGCCTTGTAGCTTTGATTGCCTTTGATTTTGAATTTGCACATCTGCCGGTTCTCATATTCGATTTGCTGCTTGTCGAGCCAGTCAAGAGTCATCTGCACATAGCCCGGCTCGTTTAGCAGGGTAACATCTATCTCGGTATCTTCCTGCGCCAGAGGCGTGCATAAAAGCAAGCTGGATAGATATTGACTTGTAGTTGCGGCAATGGATGTTTTTCCGCCTGTTAGTTCGCCGGTTATTTCAACAGGAACTTTGCCGTTATTCTTCAGACTCACACATTCAGCTCCCAAATCATTTAAAGAGTCTATCAGTGGTCCAACAGGACGGCTCTGTATTTGTTCATCACCTGTAAATGTTGTGGTTTGCCCGGGCTGAGCCAGAGCGGCCGAACCCATGGCGATACGCAATGTTGTGCCGGAATTGTCCACATCGATAATATCCTCCGGGGCGGCAATTTCGCCGCCCGTACCGATTACCTTCCAGAGCTTGGGATCAGATATATCAATCACAGCACCTAACGATCTGTAACAGGCAACTGCCGCCAGCGTATCGCTCGAGCTTAACGGACTTCGTATAAAACTTTGACCTTCGGCTAAGGAGGCGATCGCTATCGCCCGAATTGTGTGCGATTTTGAGCCTGGAATTATTACGGCACCTTTTAAACGTGATTTTTCAACAACAAGTTTCATATTTTGAGAATATACTATATATTTAAAAAATTGATAGAGACATATTGAATAAATTTGCCGTGAGAAGCAAAGGAGCATCGTGTGAAACAGTCAACTCTAAAAATTATTGCGATGATAACAGGATTGATAGTTCTTATTGCCGGTTTAATTCAGGCACAGACATCACAAAGTGCAGCCGAACCGCGACAGATGGAAAGTCTGAAGCGAGGTGTGATTGCTATTCATCAGGGTGATGGCAAGGTATATATTGGATGGCGCCTGCTGGGAACTGATCCAGACAATATTGCCTTTAATGTATATAGTTAAGTTTCGCACTTTTTCAAAATGTAAAGATTAGGCAAAACGGCCTGTGAATAGCTTATATGATTTTTCATCACTTACGATGTTTTTTCCGAAAGTGGTATTAATTCATAATCGCCTTTTCGAGTTCATTATGGCCGGTTTTTCACTTTTTAAAAGTGCGAAAGTTTACTATATAGAGACGATATGAAAATAAATAGTCAGCCGATAATAGATTCGACCAATTTCATTGATGATAATGCAAGTACCGCTGCCACCTACACGGTCTGCACTGTTATCGATGGCTCAGAGACCGAGCCTTCCAAGCCGGCAAAGGTCTGGCAGCAGAATTATCTCTCTATTCCTGTTCAAATACCTTCAGGCGGCACAGTCACGGGCAGTAAATATACATATAGTGCAAATGATGCCAGTGTCGGTGACCTCGATGGCGACAGTGAGTATGAGATTGTTCTGAAATGGGAACCGTCAAATTCCAAGCGTCCTCCGCAAACCGGCTTCACCGAGTCCCATATATTCGATGCCTACGAAATGAATGGTCAACACCTTTGGCGGATTAATTTAGGAACGAACATTCGCGCAGGTGCTGCATACACGCAATTTATGGTCTATGACCTCGATGGTGATGGCAAAGCCGAACTTGTCTGCAAAACAGCGGATGGAACAATCGATGGACAAGGAAATGTGATCGGTGATACGAATGCGGACTGGCGAAATATGGATCCAAACAGTCGGATTTACGGCAAAGTGCTGGATGGACCGGAATATATAACTGTCTTCGATGGGCAGACAGGTGCGGCATTAGCCACAAAGGAATATATTCCAAACAGATACCCCCTGGACGGCTGGGGTGGAATCGGTGGTAACGGCGGCAATGACAACACCGGCAACAGAGTGGACCATTTCAGCGCATGCGTGGCATATCTTGACGGTGTAAGGCCGAGCGTCGTCATGATCCGCGGGTGGTATGGAAGAACTGTTGAAGCGGCATGGGATTGGCGGGAGGGCCAGTTGACGAATCGCTGGGTTTTCGACTCCGCCCTGCCGGAATGGGAAGGTTATTCCGGCATGGGCAATCATAGTGTAACGGTTGCGGATTTCGATGGCGACGGTAAAGATGAGATTAATGTCGGGGCCATGGTCGTGGATGATGATGGGAAAGGATTTTTCACCACAGGATTACGGCATGGAGATGCCTTACATGCCGGCGATTTAGACCCTGCCCGGCCGGGTCTGGAGGTATTTGGTATCCACGAAAATGAAGGCCGCACCGTAGCCCTGGGTACTCCCGGCTCAGCATTATATGACGGCAAAACAGGCCAAATCCTCTGGAGCAACAATGCCGGTATCGATGTAGGAAGAGGGCTTGCAGCCGACATTGATCCCAACTATCTGGGAGCGGAGTGTTGGGGCGCACCGGGAGGGACACGACGAATAGATACCGGCGAAGTCATATATTCACAGACTCCTAATTCTACCAATTTTGCAATATGGTGGGATGCCGATTTGCTGCGTGAGCTGGCGGATCGTACGGCAATTACCAAATGGGACTGGATAACGCGGACTACTTCGACGTTATTCTCACCTTCGGGTGTCACCTCGAATAACGGCTCAAAAGCCACACCCTGCCTGACCGCCGATCTGTTTGGAGACTGGCGAGAGGAGATCATCTGGCGGACATCGGATAACACGGCACTGCGTATATACACAACGACCATACCGGCGAAAAACCGTATCTATACATTGATGCATGATCCCCAATACAGGCTGGCCATTGCCTGGCAAAATGTAGCCTATAATCAGCCGCCGCACCCCAGTTTTTATCTCGGTGTCGGAATGTCAGCTCCGCCCCGGCCCAATATTGTTCTTGTCGGTAACAATAATTGATATTTTTCTCATCGTTACACTACAGGCAATTCTGAAAAATAGCTATCCATACTTGGATTTTTTCAGAAAATTGGGCCTTTGGCAGAAAATTTTGATTTATTTTTTCGCCGAATCCTCGTTTTTAGCTCAAAAACGCTGATTTTCCCTTAGGGATTGGACACTTAGTGAATTCAGACTTCGGTGAAAAATCGCCGTAAGTGCTTAAGTCTTAGAGACATAAGAGCACAGCTTATCCATATTAACATTGACCTAAATTGGACATAAATTGATGTATTTTGAACCTAAATTGACCTGAATTGGGCCGAAACTAATCGTTTTTTTGCACTTTTTAACAACCATTGATTTCAAGCCAAAAATGAGGGTCAAAAAGTCAAGGGGAGAAATCAAAATTTTTAGAAAAAAGTTCTTGAATCGTCGCTCTCTTTTCGACCGAAGGGCCGTCAAAGGCGGGCCAAAGCGGAGAAATCTAATTTAAATCGCTCCTGCCTCTTGAATAAGAACAACCCACCGAATAAAGCGGGCTAAATATAATAATATTGTAGATCGTACTCAGCACAACACAACTAACTTCTTTTGCCTTGTGCCTTATGCTCTTGTGCTCTTGTGCTCCTATAAATTTCATCTGCATTCTGAATTACGTATTCTGATTTATGAAGCGTATTTCATATTGCATTGTGCGGAAATCGCAATCATTCTATGTTTCTGTCTAACCTCAGCAGAGTATCAATATCTACCGGCAGGTTGCAAAACAGACGACACACACTGATTCGGCGTATATTTTCCTTGACGAAAAGGCTTTAAATCTGGTATAAGGATAGTTGTTGGAGCTTATATCAACATAGGCAAAGACCTGTGGATTTTTGCTTTCAAGCGAACAAAACTTCTATTTTTTTGGAGGTTTTCGGAAAAGACAGAACACCACGCGAAAATCAGACCGGCGAAATCATATGTTTCGGATTTAGGTTTTTTATCTTTCAATTGGTGATCGGTTTTTGAAGGAAGGAGGTCGTGCCAAGTCGTTAAAAACTTAGCCCCGCATATAAATGATGAGGTTGTAGTGAGTTGGAAAGTTCTTATTAATCATTTTGTTTGAACTTGTTTAAGTTAGATGCAATCAGAGGCTGGGGCTTTGTGCTCTTTAGTTAATAATACGTGTTTTGGTGTGTGGCTAAAGCACAGTGATGTTATATCTTTCAGAAGGATGTTTATTATGTATAAGAAATTAATCTATTCAATTTTAATTGTTATGCTGCTAAGCTCAGCGAATAGTGTTCAGGCGGCGCTTGAACCCTTTAGCTTATCGCCCATACATGATGCGCACGTCGGCAATGATGAGCAATTGGGGCCGGACGATAACGAGGGCACCGCGGCTTCTATGTATTTCCGCGATATTGATGTAAGACGCAGGGTGTCGTTTGTTAGCTACGATATCTCCGAGCTTCAAAGTGAACAAAACGTGTTTTCCGATGTGTACTTTAGCTGCTTAGGTTGGGACGATGGTACTGTACTCGTTTACGGAGTTATCGAGGAACTTGACGAGATCGATGAGACAACAATCACCTGGAATAACGCTCCAGGTGTCCAAAATGATCCTGCCCCACCGATTGGGGACCCTGTTGCCCTGGACTATAATGACCTGACCCCCCAATTAGATAGCTTTACATCACCTAATCGACGTGTCAGGGCGTCAAGCGAACCAAGCCAGGAACTTGCTGATTTTCTCAATAGCGATACAGATGGGATTGTCACTTTTGTGTTCGCGCCAACTACAGGGCAAAATGATGGGATCATTCGAACCAAGGAGTATGAGGATGATGTTGGCGAGGTATTTCTTGAGGGCTTATTCACTCCACCTCCACATGCTATTGCAATAGATCCGGTTAACGGCCAGACAGAGGTACCACGTGATGTGGTTCTTAGCTGGAGGGCCGGATTTTATGCCGAAAAGCATGATGTCTATTTTGGGACCGATTTTAATGATGTCAACCAGGCCAGCAAGGACGATCCGCTGGATGTATTAGAAAGTGAAGACCAGGAAGAATCAACTTTTGATCCTCGCGGCGTGCTGGACTTTGGCCAGATATATTACTTGCGAATCGATGAGCTCAGTGATTCGCATCCAGATAGTCCCTGGAGGGGCAATGTCTGGAGTTTTACGGTGGCGAATTACATCATTTTGGATGATTTCGAGGACTATAACGACTGGCAACCCGACACGATTTTCGATACCTGGTTAGACGGCTACGTCGAACCTCCTGCAGTCACCACTAACGGCGCAACGGCTGGTTATAGTGATCCACATTACTTGGAGACTGAGATCGTATATGGTGGCGAAGAATCGCTGCCATTGTGCTTCGACAACAGAATTGCGACTTATTCGGAGATTTCAGTGAATATCGAAGACCTGTCGGTTGAACAGGATTGGACGTTAGGTGCTCCTGGAGTATTGTTGCTGTGGGTACATGGCGAGCCGAATAATAATGCCGGTACTGATCAATTATATGTGAAGATTGACGATGAGCGGAAAAACTATGACGGTGATTTAGTCAGACCGCAGTGGCGGCAATGGGCTATTGACTTAACGACGTTAAGCACCGATCTGAGCAGTGTGACGCAATTGAAAATTGGCCTTGATAGGATTGGAGCAACCGGCAGCAAAGGTGTTGTGTACATAGACGATATTCGACTGTATGATGCCGCTCCAGCGGTTGTTTCGGAAGAAATTTGGATCGAAGCCGAGGCGGCGGATCCGCGAACCGCACCCCTGCTGATTTACGATGATCCCACAGCATCGGGTGGTCAGTATATCGGCTCAGATATCGCTGTCGAAGGAAGCGATGAGAACCCGCCATATCCTGAGGGCACTGCTTCTTACACCTTCGAGGTGGTAGAGGGAGGGACATACATAATTCAGTTACGTGATCGTTCCTTCTTAGGTGGAGACTCGGTCTGGTTACGCATACCGGGCGCTACAACCCAGACAGATAACCACGAAAGTGGCTGGGTCTGGTTCGATGAATCCGGTACAACGGAGTACTGGGACTGGGAAGATGTCAGCAGCTCCACCGATTCTCAAGACCCGACAGTAGAATGGACAATGGAGCCAGGGACATATACCCTGGAGATCGCCTGCCGAGAAGCCGGTGCCGCTGTGGATGCAATCGTGATTACAAATCTGCTCGATTAAGCTGGTTGCGTCAACGTCAATATGTGGCTACATAAGTCTGGGAGGACAACGACCTTTTCGAAGGTCTGAGAATACAAGACGATAGTGGAGTATATTTACACTAATTCGGGGTCTATACCGACAAATTCGATATAGGCCCCTTTTTTACTGCTTTGCTTAAGAGAGAATAGCTCTATGGAATACCGATTTACAACTCTGGATTTTCCTCATACCACCGTTTTACAACAAATTGGGCTCCCTCATCATCTACATCAACTTCTTTGACAGCCTCATCATAGTAGAAGGCGCCGCCGCTCTTAAATGTCACGCTATCGCCTATAATTGCACCATACATTTGTGCACTTGGATATAATGTGATATCCACATCTGGGGCGTATATAGTGCCAAATACAGAGCTCTTAGCCTTCAGACTGAAGTCTTGCTCGCCAGTACCTGTCGCATATAGTTGAAAATCCTTGACGATACCGGCTTCATTATTGATGCCGACCGAATTGTCGGCAGAGATATCTCCATCAATATAAATAACAAGAGACGATCCGGATCTGACGATTATTTCACAGCCGTTTCCCATATCGATATTCCCGGTGATATGGAGTTCTACATCGCCGCCCTGTATCTCTAATATGCCCGGATTACCCCCGGACTGGGACAAGTCAATCTCGGTATATGTGCCGCTCTCGGCAGGACCGATTGTAATAGTATTACCGTTGGCTGATAAGGGAGTACCGATAGCCGGTAAGGACGGTGGGGTGATAACCGGAAAATCAGGTTCCATATTCAATGAATATTTTTGGCCGGTAATCGTACCGCCGGCTCCAATGACGGTTTGCGGGTCACCGCCAACTCCCACGAATACATCTGCTTCTACGACAGTGCCGGGGCCCAGAGGAATCCTGTCGTCCGAGGTGCTTGTCGTGCCGATTTTCACATCGAAATCAGTATCTGTCGGATCCGCGGAGTTATATCCTGTCACCAGTGTGTTTGGCATCAATGATATTCTATCCTTTACAAGGATTGCGCTTTCAAACAAACCTTTGAGTCCTAAAATCGCTGAAGCTTGTTTTCCAATGGGGCCGGTTTTTCCCGTGGATGTTATAGTGTAAGTGCCGTCGGCGTTTTTCCCGGCGACATAGCTGAAACTTGCATTGGATTGAAACAAGGCCTCATCTGTAACCGCCGGCAGGGAAGTATCAGACAATGTTTTGGCCTGTAACTGGTTATTCATCTCGACGAGAGCTTTTGTCAGTCCGGCATCGGCAGCCCATCGGGCTTTGATTTCCTGGGAGGTCCGTATCGCTCTGAATCGGGTCTGTAAGCCAAGATTCAATAATGCCAGACCCGTGATACATAATAATATCATCGCAAAAAGTATTAAGAACAATGCGGCACCTTTTTCTTGTGATTTTAGCTTTCTATTCATATCTACCTCAAATTTGCCATCAGAGAAATTATGATTATAAATCCTCTTGTATTCGGCAATATTCTACCTTGGTACATACGTTATGATTATGTATGGTTTCTCAAGGGCCTTGAGGGTGTCGGAGGGATCTTCCTCCCGCCAGTCCCAGACGACCTTAACGCGTAGAGCCCGAAGATCAGATGAAACATCGTTCCATGCGAGCACAGCACGGTAGTCAACATCTTCAATAGTAATTTTGTATCTTCCTAATAAATTAAAGCCCGGCGGAAGATTATTAGGGGGACTTAAGTTTGTAATATCGAGATCTGATTCGAGATGGTCTGTTGGATCATAAGTTTCGTCGCCTTCGACACCCGCCCAGCTCGCACAAAGCAACTGTGCTACTCTGGCTTGCGTTATTTGTTCATCAGCCCAACGTATATTCAGGCTGGAAAAGTATCTAAATCCGGAGGCTCCAATCAATATGATCAACAATATGACAGTTGCATACATTGTCTCTATGAGCGTTACTCCCGACCGACACTGAATTTTATTCGGCTTTTGTAACATATGCTCTCCTTGGTTTTGGAAGTCTGTTATCTGATTTACTGCTTCCATGAATATCCAGGGGTCGCATTTGATCCAGGGGTTGCTGTCTCCTGTTGCTCTATCTTTTCAAGCCACTTTTGGCAGACTTCATACTCCGTATCAATATTCACTCTTACCAATCCATTACTATCCAATAATGCCGTGAATAGGATAAAAGCTTTGTTATCAGACCCATACTATCTTGACCTCAAAGGCTTAAATCCAAAAACGCCTTTTTTGATCTTGATTTTCCCGGTTGAGCAATCGTATCGAAGATGCCGCTTACAATTCGGGCACTCAAAATAAGCGAAGTTTTTCTTGCCTTTTCCAATGAACTTGAAATCTGTTTTTCCCCTGACAACCGTTCCTTCGTATCCACAATCGCAATGCAATTCTATCTCAAACGGCAGATTAGGGACCTTAGAACTTGATGAATCCCAGCCTGTCATCTGGTTTATCTGTGTACAGTCCTTTTCTTTTTGAGTGCTTTGTAAAGTCTTTCGTTGTGCTTCAATTTCTTTGTTTTTTATCAATAACCACTCGATTGACATAAAATAACCTCACTTGTTATCCGAAAGACATGAAATGATTATTTGCCAATTCTTTATTCATGGTCTGTAGTATCCGCTGTTTATCCAAAGACATATCTTTAACTCCACTTTTGACATATCGGTTTGCAGCAAGAGGATTATAACTAACTAAGAAATTGTAGACCCAAAATACGTAGAACTACTATACGTAGTTCTACTTAGAAACTCATACATCTCAATGTAACTATACCTTATTAATGTTGATTTGGACACACAAGGAAGGGAATTAATCGGACTCATGAGGCAGTGTATACAATATCTGGTTACTGAACTATTTCCAGCGGAGTTGCCGGAGTTCCTGTTCGGTCTATTGAATTCGCTTGTTGCTTCTGATAATATATCGATTGCAGGGAATATCAAGCAAAATATGCTGTCTTGTCTCTGGATATTTTTGTCTTTACAGGCCTGTATTACAGTTTTAGGTTTGTAATAGTGTAAATGGTGCCCTGTAATCCATTACTCTCTGCCCTCGCGATTGTCAGAAAATATGCAACTACAGACCTCATGACTTGATAATGGTTGTTCTGCATTGAGGTGATGCTCTATAAAACCTGTGAAGATCGATTTTCTAACAATTGCAAGAATTTCTACCTAACAATATAATACAGGCCGACGACTCCTGCTATATTCAAACTGTTGACAAATTACAGTCCCTTAGGAAAGAGCAGGCGACATGCGAAAAGTTACTCTACTTATATATGTGGTTGTGCTCGTAGCAACAACGGCCGCTGTCGGCCTGTCAAAAACTTACGATGTTGTGATAACATCAGGCCAAATATACGATGGTTCCGGTGGCCCATCATATGTTGCAGATGTTGGAATTAAAGATGATTACATCATAACTATCGGGCAGCTCCAACCAGATGCGGATCAGGTAATCGATGCACAAGGTCTCGTCGTGGCTCCGGGTTTTATTAATATGCTCAGTTGGGCAAATGATTCTCTTATAGAAGATGGCAGATCGCAAAGCGACATTCGTCAGGGAGTGACTCTTGAAGTGATGGGTGAAGGATGGTCAATGGGACCTTTGAATGAAGAGATGAAGCGGGAAATGAAAAGGTCCCAAGGAAATATCAAATTTAATATCGAATGGACGACACTTGGCGAATATCTCGAATATCTTGTAAAAAAAGGAGTGTCACCTAACATCGCCTCTTTTGTAGGTTCAACGACTGTTCGTGTTCATGCTGTTGGATATGAAGACCGTCCACCAACCTCCAAAGAACTTGAGCAGATGCGTCAATTAGTGAGCCAAGCGATGGAAGAAGGAGCACTCGGCATAAGTTCATCGCTGATTTACGCTCCCGGCGTTTATGCTAATACAGATGAACTGATCGCTTTAGCAAAGGTAACAAGTGAATACGGTGGCATGTACATTTCGCATATTCGCAGTGAGGGTAACCGCCTGCTTGAAGCATTTGATGAATTGATAACAATTGCGCGAGAGGCAAACGTTGCCGCAGAACTATATCACATGAAAGCCGCCGGCGAATCAAACTGGTACAAACTTGACGCTATGATTGAAAGGATTGAAAAGGCACGAGCTAAAGGCCTTAGAATCACGGCAGATATGTATACCTATACGGCGGCTGCAACAGGTCTCGATGCCGCAATGCCCCCCTGGGTTCAGGCTGGCGGTCACCGTGCATGGGTGGCGCGGCTCAAGGACCCAAGAATCAGGCGACGGGTTCTGAAAGAGATGATTACACCTTCTGAGGCATGGGAGAATTTGTATCTTTTAACAGGCACGGCAGAAAACCTTATTTTGGTAGAGTTTAAAAACCAAAAACTTAAGCACCTTACCGGCAAGACACTTGCAGAAGTCGCTGAGATGATGGGAAAATCCCCGGCAGAAACTGTGATCGACCTTGTTATTGAAGATGACAGCAGCGTCGGGGCGATTTATTTCTTAATGTCGGAAAAAAATGTGAAAAGGCAGATTAGACTTCCCTGGATGAGCTTTTGTTCAGATGCCGGCTCATTCGCCTCTGAGGGGATCTTCCTGAAATCGAATCCACATCCTCGCTGCATCCTTTGATATGAATGAGCTGCTCGGGATATTTCCAGACTATCTCCTTGGTTCTCTGCACCATAAAATCCCGGCTGTAGTGCCGCGACAGGTTCGTGTCACGCCTGCAATAGAATCCATAGTAACATTTACCTTCAATAAGATTGTCCCGACTTCTTTCCTGAATCTGTAATTTACCTATACCTATTCCATTCGTAAGATCACAGAAGTAATTATATGGCAATTTACATGGAATAAAATGGATAAACATAATAAAATAATGGAAAAAGCAAGTTTTTAAAAGGAAGCCACGAAAACCGACATTATTAGAAAAAAATCAAAAAAATACACCAGCGGCACTCCTGGCCATGTCCTGGATGCCGAATATTTTTTTGTTGATAATTGCCGGAAAGACTCAATATAAACCGAATATGGTTCACTTATGAACACAAATTTGGAACTAAAAAATTACAGGTTGGCTTTTCGGGCGGCAAGAATTGTTCTATCGATGTCCTGCGGCTTGTGTTCACTCGAGACGAAGCAGGCCTCGAATTGAGAGGGCGGCAGATAAATGCCTTGCCTGAGCATCGCCTGATGAAATTTTGCGTACATTTTGGTATCAGATTGTACGGCGGAATGATAATCGGTGACACTGCTTCGGTTAAAAAATATCGTGAACATCGAGCCGACGCGGTTGATCTGATGTTTAATACCTCGTTCCGACAAGACTTGTTGGAGGCCGTTACAGAGTTTATCAGTTTTACGCTCGAGTGCGGCATAGACTTGTTTCGATTGCAGCAGTTTCAATGTCTCGATACCGGCGGCGACACAGACCGGATTGCCCGAAAGAGTGCCGGCTTGATAGACTTTGCCGATCGGAGCTAATTGGTCCATCAACTCGGCTTTTCCTCCGCAGGCGCCGATGGGAAAACCGCCGCCAATAATCTTGCCCAGGCATGTCAGGTCGGCTTTTACATCATAAAAGTCCTGGACACTTCCGTATCTGATTCGAAAGCCTGTGATGACTTCATCGAAGATCAGGATACTGCCGTTTTGAGTGCATAATTTTCTGAGGATTTTCAAAAACCCTTTTTCAGGTGTCACCACACCCATATTTCCAGCGATCGGCTCTACAATCACAGCGGCGATTTTTTCCCGGTATTTGTCGAAGGCTTTTTGAAGGGATTCTGTATTGTTATAGGGCAGAAGGATCGTGTGTTTTGTAAAGTCTTTAGGGACACCCGGGCTGCTGGGAGAGCCCAGGGTCGTCGCTCCGGAGCCTGCCTGAACAAGCATATGATCGACGTGGCCGTGATAACAACCGATGAACTTGATGATTTTATCCCGTCCGGTGCAGCCGCGGGCAAGGCGAATCGCGGTCATCACCGCTTCGGTGCCGGAGCTGACCAGGCGGACTTTTTCGACCGAGACGATTGCCCGGACAATCATTTTGGCAAGGTGTGTTTCAAGCTCCGTGGGGATGCCGAAGCTGGTCCCTTTCGACATGGCTTTTTTAACCCGGCCGAGGACCTGGGAATTGGCGTGACCCAGAATCATCGGGCCCCAGGAAAGACAGTAGTCGATATATTTATTGCCGTCGGCATCGTAGAGGTAGGGGCCTTTGGCTTTATCGATGAATACGGGTTTCGAGCCGACGGCCTTAAAAGCACGTACAGGGCTGTTCACTCCACCGGGAATAACCTTTTTCGATTCCTGAAACAGTTTTTCGCTTTTTCTATATACGGCCATCTGCTCGATTCCACATTCCGGATCTATGATCGTCTGGTACGTCCGGCACCGTTCTTTATTCATTGACAGCTTTATGAAACTTTATTTATATAGTCTCTCGGATATGCAAAGGTCAAGTGTTAATCCCGGATTTCCCAAGTAATAGGTGACAGAAGAACAGGAATTTGATAGTATAGAGCTTATGGAGACCATTCAAGCCAGTTTTAACTATCAGATGCAGGAGAATCCAATGGGTGAAAGTAAAAAGGATGCTTTGCGAGTTAATTTTGACCGAAAATTGAAGCTCGAATTTAACGGAGTGAAAGTCACCAGTGATGCAGGTTTATTAGTATATCGAGAGATTGATGATGTGTTTGGATTGACGAATATGGTTGCTTGCGAACTGAGAGATAATCGTACAGGCAAGAATACGCAGCATAGTATAACCGCTTTGTTACGTCAATCAGTTTACAGTCGTCTGGCAGGGTATGAGGATATCAATGATGCTGAACGATTGTGTGTTGATCCTGCCATGCGTCAAATTGTAGGCGAGCGAGCCAAAGACAAAACCGCTGCTTCTACCAGCTTGATGGGTAGATTTGAAACCGAGATTCTTACACAAGACAGAAATATGCAATACTTGATGAATCTTCCCGGTCAATGGATTGATAAAGTTCATCAGCGTAAGCGTATCAAGAAAATTATTCTGGACATGGATAGTTCGGACAGCCCAACGCATGGGCAACAGGAAGGCTCAGCTTATAACGGTCACTTCGGATACACTTGTTATCATCCGTTGTTTGTCTTTAATCAGTTTGGTGATGTAGAGCGAGCCCTTCTTCGCAATGGCAATGGCAATGTTCATAGTGCCGATGCTTGGCTGAGCGTTCTCGAACCAATCGTAAGCCATTACCGAGACTTCAATATAGCTCGGTTTTTCCGAGGCGATGCGGCTTTCGCTAATCCTAACGTATACCGCTATCTTGAAGCCGAAGACTATTTCTATGCCATACGTCTGATAGGCAATCCAATACTACACAGCAAGATTGAGCATTTATTGACTCGACCCGTGGGTCGACCACCTCAAAAGCCCATAGTTCTTTATCATAGTTTTCAATACAGGGCTGCCAGTTGGGACAAGTCTCGCAGAGTGGTCGCTAAGATCGAGTGGCATGTAAGAGAA
This sequence comes from uncultured Pirellulales bacterium, assembly GCA_964520535.1. Lineage (GTDB taxonomy): Bacteria > Planctomycetota > Phycisphaerae > Sedimentisphaerales > Anaerobacaceae > JAFGPS01. Next base: position 24,409 of record CAZFOQ010000056.1, read on the forward strand.
CTATTCCCAAGAATAGGTTTTATCGTAACGAATCTTCGGTGGAAATCCAGCAATGTGGTCAAGTTCTACAACAAACGAGGCACAGCAGAACAGTGGATCAAAGAAGGCAAGTATGCATTGAACTGGACTCGACTGTCATGCCACGATTTTACTGATAACCAAGTTCGGCTTCAGTTATTTTCTTTGGCTTACAATCTCGGCAATTTTCTTAGGCGTTTGGCTTTACCAAAGAAAATAAGGGACTGGTCGCTTAGGACACTCCAAGTGAAACTGATAAAGATCGGTGCCAAAGTGATAAGGCATTCAAGATATGTGATATTTCAGATGGCAGAGGTGATGGTGTCAA
>CAZFOQ010000057.1:0-24699 GCA_964520535.1 uncultured Pirellulales bacterium
GTCTGAAATTGCCCTCGCACGAAAAATTGAAATAGCGAGAATGACCTTCAGGCGGAAAATGCTCCAATGCGACTACTGCGCCAGAAACTCCCTGGATCTACTCCAACAGGTACACAACGGCTCGATGTCATTTGACAGAACAATCAAAGTCGGCACCTCACACTTCCTGACCAAAAACGTCATCAAAAAGCGACTCCCGGAAAACATCGAGACCGCCGGCAAACTGCTCAAAATCAACCAAGCTCTATTCAAGCAGGTCACTGCCAACGGGGACGACGAAGCAACCAAAAAAGCCATCAAACAAATGCGCAGAACCAAACGAAAAATCGCCACGCTTCTCGAAGAGCTCAGCCTGCGAACCAGCAGAATCCAGCCAGTCAAAAACAAACTGCACGGCATCTACGACAAGATGTGCCAACTGGAAAAAGCCATCGCAGCCGGCCCTAACAGCCAAATCACCACCGAAGACATCGAGACGATGAAACAGGAGCTCAACGGCCTGCAGGAACTGGTAATGGAAACACCAAAACAGCTCGAAAAGAGACTACAGGTACTGGATCGCGTCTTCAGCCAATACGAAGACACCAAACGCCTGCTCTCCAGCGCGAATCTAAGACTGGTCGTCTCCATTGCCAAGAAATATCGCAATAGAGGCCTAAGCTTTCTAGATCTTATCCAGGAAGGCAATACCGGCCTGATGAGAGCCGTCGACAAATACGAGTACCGAAGGGGATACAAGTTCAGCACCTATGCAACCTGGTGGATTCGCCAGGCGATCACCCGTGCCATCGCCGACCATGCACGAACGATTCGAATTCCCGTCCATATGATAGAGACGATGAGCCGGCTGAGAAATGCCAGCAAAATCCTGCACCAAAAGCTCGGCAGAGAAGCGACCATCGAGGAGATCGCCGAAGAAGTCGATATGAGCGTCGCCGAGACACGCAGGGTACTCAAGATTTCCAAGCACCCAATCAGCCTGGACCGGCCCATCGGCGAAAGTGACGACAGCTATTTCGGCGATTTCATCGAGGACGATGAAGTCGATTCGCCGGTGGCTTCGGCCACTCAGGAAATGCTCAAAGACAGAATCGATTCGGTCCTCAAAACTCTTTCATACCGCGAACGCGAGATCATCAAGCTGCGTTACGGCATCGGAGACGGCTACACATATACCCTCGAAGAGGTCGGCAGAATCTTTAAAGTCACCCGCGAACGCGTCAGGCAGGTCGAAGCAAAAGCCATACGCAAGCTCCAGCACCCGGTCCGAGCACGAAAGCTCGAAGGCTTCCTCGACCACAAAACGGCATAAAATTGTTAGCTCCGTAGTGTACCACGGGGTCTTTTTTATTGTTTAGCCCCCCATTTTACATGGGGTTTTCTTATTTAGCACCGCAATTTATTGCGGGGTTTTTTAAAAGCGATAATATCATTGCGAGCGAGGCACGACCGAGCGCGGCAATCTCAAAATGTTTATTCCCGCAGTTTACTGCAGGGACTTTTACTGACACCATTCCGTCGGAGTTATTCCGATTTATGCCCTTATGACTTGTGTCTTATTTCTTATGGTTGGCCTGTGCAAATAATAACAAACAACACAGCCGTCCGAATAGAAAATAACCCTACTCACACACCGGGTGAGTTAAAGAAGAAAAAATTGAAGAACCTCAAGAAAAAATCAGTTGTAGTCCTCTTCGTCCCCCTCTTCGTACTCCTCGTCTTCTTCCATCTCTTTTTCATCCTCGTCCAGTTGGTCTTCCGGCTCGCAAACGCATTCTTCCGCCGGTTCCCGGCAGCCGGAACACACTCCATCCTCGATGGGGGCGCCACAGGTTTTGCACGGCGTACATCCACATGATTCACACATTTTTCCACGCCTTAAAAAAATAGTAATATCAGTTCATCCACTCAGACCAGGAAACTGCCAACGAGCTTCCAATTGCGCCGTCATAGTAAACCGCCACCGAAGAAAAGCAATAAAATTATTTAAAATTTTTCCCCTTAAATTTTATTTAACATCGTTGTTTACTGCAGGGTCTCCCGCTCCGGCGCAGCTACGCACAGACAAGTTAACGAAGGATTGTAATTCGCAGCCAATTTTGATATTATCTCGGAACTTAAAAAAGCCTGGTTGCGTAGTCAGGTGTTTAATATGGGAAAAAACAGTTTACAACAAAGGACAGTCTATGTGCCATCAAAGATTTCTGCTTTTGTTAATACTCAATGTATCTACCGCCGCATTGGCCGGCGATAACATAAATTGGCCGTGTTTTCATGGTCCGCAACGCGATAACCTCTCAACCGAGACAGGACTTATGCAGAGATGGCCCGAAGACGGCCCGAAGTTACTATGGACCGCCTCCGGCATCGGACACGGATACAGTTCGGTGGCGATAGCAGGGGGCCGTATCTATACGGCCGGCATGATCGATAAGCAAACATACGTAACGGCCATGGACTCCTCGGGCAAGAAACTATGGCAAAAGCTTAACGGGCAGTCCTGGCAAGCCTCCGAACAACAAACATGGGCAGTGCCGTATGCAGGCTCCCGCGGCACACCGACTGTGGACGGGGACACTGTTTACCACCTCTCCGAGCTGGGACGGCTGACGGCGTTCGATGTCAACTCCGGCCAGGAAAACTGGCACATCGAGCTGTTAAAAACTTTCCAGGCAGAATGCTCGGAATATGGCTATAGCGAATCCGTACTGATTCATGGTGACGCACTTTTCTGCTGTCCGGGCGGCGAGAAGGGCTACATGGCGGCTTTCGAGAAAAGTTCCGGATGCATGTTGTGGGCCAATAACGAAATAAAGGACGCGGTCGGGAACTGCTCGGCAGTGGTCACCCGCATTGATGGCCTCGAGCAGATTATTACCGTCAGTGCAAAACGCGTGCTGAGCTTCGATCCGAATAACGGGCATCTGCTCTGGGACTACGCATTCACAAACAAACGGGAAAACAACGTTGCGGACGTGATTGTCAGCGATGGTTTAGTCTACGCCTCAAGCGGCTACGGCAAAGGAAGTATTCTGCTGCGACCGCAACGGCTGGCCAACGGCGATTTTTCCGTCAAGCCGGTGTGGACAAGCGAGCTGCTGGACAACCATCACGGCGGCGTTATACTCGTCGATGGTTATCTCTATGGCGCCGGCCAGGAAGCCCGTGGCTGGTTCTGCCTTGATTTCAAAACCGGTAACAAACAATGGCAGGCCCCGGGCAAAGGGTCTCTGACTTATGCCGACGGTAATCTCTACCTCCTGAACGAAAGAGGCACGATGTCACTTGTTAAGGCCACTGCCGAGAAGCCGGACAATATCAGCTCATTTGAGCTGCCGCGGGGCGGCGAAGGGCTCTTTTGGGCCCATCCGGTCGTTTGCGGCGGAAGACTCTATGTCCGCCATTCAGACCATCTCCTTGCATACGACATTCGAAAAAATTAATCTTAAAACAAGAACGACTACCATTAGAGGCTTGACCAATCTCCTGCCTCCAATTCGTTAATTCTCTAATCAACTCCACCGCACACTGTCCCCAGAAATGAATTTGCCTATTCCTCAGGAAGCAGCGGTGCCTGCCTATACAGCCGAATATCGTCAATGAACACAATACCTTTGCCGGTGGTTAAGGCATCTCTTATAAAACCAATCCTAAGCTCATCGACATCTGTCAAGTTCATAGAGGACGGAACCAAATCGACAGTGACCTGCGTCCAAGTTTCCTTCGTTAAAGCAAGCCTGTCAATATCACAATTATATTTGGCACCGTTAACATTCAAGTACAATTGCTCAGTGATTACATTTTCCGGATCACCATAAATCCAAAAAACCAACTTCTCAGGAACTCCTCTGGTCCAATCCCGGCCAATCTTAAGGTCACTCATTTTCACTGTAACCTCAGAAATACCTTCTGTATTGCTGTTGTCGAATATTAATGCCATTGACCGTCTGCCACTATGAACGATCAGCCTCTCCTCAACTACAGTCGCTCCGTTTAAAGGATCGCCCAATCCATTTTTCCACGTATCAAATATCCTGTTCGGCTCATCGTGGGCGTAGCCCTCAAAATCGTCAACAACAAAATATTCTACCGTCGAAAAGTTCCAGATATCACCTGGCCACATTGTGGGGATCTCAGCTTCATTGACCTCATCAACCCGCCAGTAGTAAAACTCACCCAAGTCAAGGGATAATGGGCCGTAACAAGCTTCCGATACACTCACGGCAGGGGCAATACCATCAATCACCGATTGTCCGTCGGTACTGATGTACACGTTGTGCTCAGCCGCCTCTCTGCCGGCTCTCCAAACAAGGGTCACATCCACATCAAGGCCTGTTGCCTCGGAATCCGGACTGGGTTCTCTCGCCCGGACAGGTATGTGCATGAAGCGCACCTCGCTCAGACCGAACTGCCTTAAGGCTGGTCCACCCCAGGTGCTGTTAGGAGTAATCCTGACGTGCTTTACCACCACACCATCAAAATCAACGGTGGTATTGGGAGCATAATCATCCGCACCGAGTGCCTGGGCGAATTCGGTGACACTACTGATTCGCATCCAGTTCATCCCATCGATTGAATACTCGACGGTAACATCCTTGACACCGAAAAAGATAAGGAAAATCTCTCCATTAAAGTTCCAGACCAACATCTCATGCAGCTTATAGGTTTTGTCGAACTCGTATTGGATCCAGGATGATCCCGATTCACTATCATCACTGAGCCACATAGTCTTAAACTCAGTTGAGTGTCGGTCATTATCATCCAGACCGGAACCATTCACGGTATTTTCAGGTCCCTGACCTGGCGCGTTACTATCGGCTGTGGCAATTATCGCTTCACCAGGGATCGGCAGCGCATAAGGCTCAACCGTAAAACTCCAGACGATGCCCTTGAATATCGTTAAGTCTGCACTAACTCCATCGACTCGCCAGTAGTAGGTTTGGCCGAATTCGAGCCGACCAGGATCATACTCCGCTGTGACCAGATCTTGGCCAACTAGTACACTTAGCGGATTGTTTCTGTCGGCTGCGCTAACTTCATCGATATTGGTTCCGAAGTAGACGTCATGCGTCTCGGCCAATTCTACCGGCCTCCAACTAAGAATCACATCCCGCGGCACCTCTGTTTGGCCGTTAGTCGGATTTATTGCAATAGCCCTTGGAGGTTGGTTAACTAAGCCCTCAAGAAACGTCCCGCCGACATCATCTTCCAACTCCTTGGTTCGAACAATCCCATAACCTTGCCCTTTAATTGGCGCAAATAGAAAGGTTACTATCCCATCTGTATCGCTATTGAGAAAATCAGAAAATTCCCGACTTGGTTCAGTTGACTCCCTGACACCTCGCGCAGGTGAAGTGAATTGATACAGCAGTGGGGTCAGGTCATTATAGTCCAGGGCAACGGGATCGCCCATCGGTGGGGCAGGGTTATTCTGGACACCAGGAGCGTTATTCCATGTGATTGTTGTCTCATCGATCTCGTCGAGTTCCTCGATAACTCTGTAGACAAGCACAGTACCACTATCGTGACCGTAGTTGCTAAAGCACGCATCAGAGAAAAAACATTGTTCACTTTGAAGCTCTGAAATATCGTAGCTAACAAATGACACACGGCGTCTGGGCTCAATATCGCGGAAATACATGGCACTCCTGGAGCCATCGTTTGCCTCTGGCCCCAATTGAGCATCATTACCGACATGAGCATCATGCGCGGGCTGTAAGCTAAAGGGTTCGAGCGCTGCCTGAACATTACTTGCTACGCTCAGCACCAAAATAGGAAAAGCTAAGTAAATTAATTTTTTACACATATCACTCCTACTATTAACAAAGAGTAATAATAAGAGATAGACCTATAACAATTTTTTCCTTCAGTCAGTAGTAACATATCTCTGCCCCGGATAGTGTATTTTGAACTTACCTCGGCTCCCTTCGACAAAATCCATCTTAAGGATAATTGAACGAGCTCAGGACAGGCGTACCGAGAATAATGGGTCGTATGCTTCATAGAACACAAAGTAAACCCTCACAACACTTTCATATTACAATGTGGAAGAGGGATTTGCAAGAAAAAAAGACAGCGGATTAGAGGATTAGTGAATTTAACGCAGAGGCACGCAAGAACACGTGGGGGTCATGGATTGTAATTCGCAGCCAGTTTTGATACTATCTCGTGGAATCGAAAAGCCTGGTTGCTTGGCCAGGCAATTTACGACAGAGGAGGCTCGAATAAAGCTACAGAAACTTTATCCGTCAATCGTATAGAGACAGAGTATTAGAGATATTTCTCGCCTATAAGATATAAGTAAAAACCAAACGCTTTAATTAAGCCTCAGAATGAAAAAGATTAAGTGTGATTGATTTTTTCCTTTCGGTAACCACGATCCAACAGGCGGATGTGTAAGTGGTGAAATCCAAATATTCGAAAGCCAACGGTCGGATTCGAACCGACAACCCCTGGTTTACAAAACCAGAGCTCTGCCGTTGAGCTACGTTGGCATAACAGCATTAAAAGCTATGTCATAAATCAGCTTTTTAGCTCCGTTACTTTACACACAAATAGCTGAAATTGCAAGAAAATTGGTGTCAAATTACATCGGTTGTCTCGACAATCCTGAAAATCAAAAGTTTGCATCGAATTTGTTCTCCTCGTACAACCTCTTTACGTTGACTCGTTTTTTTATAATTAAAAACGGCAGGAGTTGAAAATCCGAGCAGGGGATACATCATTTGCAACTGAGTTCGGGCCAACTCGGTTTTATTAGCGGCAAAACACTCTGTTTGAGCAGTGAGTATGCGCGGCGTATATTCAGGTTCTTGTCACGAAGACCGAAATCCGATAGAATAAAAGAGTGTAACAATCGCCGGAGCAGCAGATTTCATGATAGAGTTTTACTGCGAAAACTGTGGTCAGAAGATTAGCGCACCCAAAATCATGACGGGTAAGTCGCGTCAATGCCCCAGGTGTAAGAATACGGTTGTTGTCCCGGATGCACAAAGCGCAGAAACCGCTCCAAAGCCGAACATACCCACGAAGCCGCAAATCGGATCGAAATATTCCGACTTCGAGCTGACTCTTTTAAATATCCGGGAACAATATAAAATTAAGGATCTTGCTGCGAGTCCGGCCGACGATTCTGAGGAAACTGCCGGTGATAAGAAGCAACAGGAACAAAAGCAGAAAGAAGCCGAACACGCGGAGAAACGCAGTTTTCCCTGGTTCATAGACATATTTCTCTATCCGTTCAGTTTACCGGGCCTGATACATCTTGTAATTTTCGCCGGTGTCCTCACGATTATGAATATTCTAATAAATATTCTCCCGGTCATGTGTATGTGTTTTTTTTCCGTTGTACATTTAGTTGTGAGGGGCCTTCTTTTTTTATACTTTTTTTGGTATTTCTCCGAATGCATTCGAGACAGTGCCGATGGATGGGTGCGGGCACCCCGGGGGATGGGATCTCTTCCCGATTTATCTGATATGTTCAGGCAGACGGTCAACACCATAGGATGTCTGACCTTTTTCTTGATGCCTTTCGGTATCTGTGTCCTTTTTGTCGGGCGGATAGACCTCATTGCCTGGCTGTTACTGATCGCGGCAATCTTCTTTTATCCGATTGGATTTTTATCGGTTGTGTTGTTCGACTCCGTTTCCGGCCTGAATCCACGCGTTTTACTTCGTTCGATACGGAAAACCTTTTTGCTGTACATAGGGCTTGTTTTGCTGTTTGTTTTCTTTGCCCGGTTAACTGGGATGATTTTTATGGAAATTCAAACCTCCCTATTTTTGGAGTTTATCCTTCTTTTTATTATATTCTATGCAGCATTCATTCTTGCCCATCTTACAGGACGGTTTTACTGGCGGTATCGGGAAAAACTCAAATGGAATTTACAATCTGATCAAGAGCAGCGGACTTATGATTAAGTTTCAATGCAACAACTGCGGCAAGAAATTCAGCGCACCCGAAATCCATGCTGGCAAAAAAGGCATGTGCCCGAAGTGTAAGAGTGTGGTTGTTGTTCCACAGATACATAAAACCGGTTCGGTGCCGAAGCAGAAGGATTCCAGTGATTCACAAACCGGCCCAAGATATTCGACATACGATTTAACTCTTTTGGAAGTGCCTGAGGCTGGTGAGGCTCAGGAACAGTCGGTCGATGAACCCAGCAGAGCCTCCGGGCAGAGCGGCGAAATTGAAGAACACCCGAGAGAACAGCAGGATGATTTCCCTGCCGAACGCAGATTCCCGTGGCCAATCGATATTTTCCTCTATCCGGCAAGCAAATCTGGTCTGACAATTCTGTCAATTATTATCGCAATAAGATGGTTCTCTAAACTCGTTATTGGTGGACTCGGCTATTCTACGCCGTCGTTGTCACCTTTGGTGGTGATTGTTGTGCCGTTGTTATGTATTTCCATTATTGTCCGAATCATTTTTTACCTGTATTTTATCTGGTATCTGCGCGAATGTATCCGCGACAGCGCAGAGGGCGGCGTTAGAGCGCCGGAAACATTAGGCAGGACTCCCGGTCTCGGGGAAATGCTATGGCTGTTGAGGTCGATAATAGTTTTTATTCTTTTCGCGGCACCGGCTCTTGGTTATTATCTAACTTACAGACAAACCGATATAATCTTCTGCGCCTGGTTTATCTATGGAGTATTATTTCTGCCGATGGGTTTATTGGCGTTTGTCATGTTCGATTCCATATCCGGCTTGAATCCATTTCTGCTCATAGGCTCGATTCGCAGCACATTTTTACCGTACTGCGCGATAATTTTGCCTTTTTCTGCGGCAGGTATTTTAATTCTTAAGATTGTGCCGGAGACAGACTTTTCACTTTTGCAGAAGTTTGTTATTCACTGCATTGTGATGTATCTGCTAATGGTTGCAGCTCATCTGTTAGGATGGTTTTTTAATCGGTATAAGCAGCAGCTTAACTGGGATGTTTGATATCTGTAACGGCAGCTAAATTTCGTGCCTTATTCTTACACTTCTGGCGTGGGCGTCGAGGCCCTCAATTTCCGCCAGGCGAATGATATCATCGGCACATTGAGCCAACTGGTCGTTATCGTATTCAATAATGCTGGTTGACTTGACAAAATCGTTACTTGTCACCGCACTTGCAAACTTTGCCCGCATCCCGGTCGGCAATGTGTGACTTGGTCCGGCCCAATAGTCCCCGACCGCCACAGGTGTGTATGAGCCTATGAAAATCGCACCAGCGTTTTTTATCTTACCGGCGATTTCCCTGCTTTTGTCGCCGCATTGAATCTCTAAATGTTCCGGGGCGAATTCATCCGCCATTTCGATGGCTTTGGCTATATTGTCCACGACCACGATGGCGCTGAACTTCTTGAGAGATTTTTTCGCTTCCTCGGTTCTTGGTAATGCCTTAACTTGCTTTTTCAGCTCTGCGAGCGTTTCTTTTGCACGCTGCTGTGAATCGGTGACGACAATAGCGCTGCTGTCCGCTGCGTGCTCCGCCTGGCTGAGCATATCTGCTGCAATCCATGCCGGATTCGCATCTTCGTTTGCGATGATAAAAACTTCGCTTGGACCGGCAATCGAATCGATCCCAACATAGTCACCGCAGACATTCTTCTTGGCCGCCTGAATCCACTTGTTGCCCGGGCCGACAATCTTGTCGACTTTTTGAATCGTCTCGGTCCCTGCCGCCAGGGCGCCGACTGCCTGTGCTCCGCTAATTCTATATACTTCACCAATCTCTAATTCGTGACAGACTGCTAAAATAACCGGATGGATACTTCCTTTGTGTCTTGGCGGTGAAACAACGACTATCTCTTTAGCACCTGCAACTTGTGCCGGCACGGCGGTCATGATGACCGTGGACGGCAAAGGCACCGAAGCGCCCGGTACACAAATGCCGACTCTTTGAACGGGAGTGTATTTGATCCCGGGATGTTCGAAGTTGCCGATGAAGATATCGGTTTGATAATTCCTGACATTATCAATCGCCTGGCGCAATGAAGTCAAGGTATTTTTATCAATTTCCAAATAAGCTTTTTTCATTTCCGTTTTGCTCACTCGGAATTGTTTGGGTGTAAGTTTGACCCCATCGAATTTCTCTGTATATTCAGCGACGGCCTGGTCGCCACGCCGGGCAACATTGCGAAGAATATCAATCACCTGTCGATTTTCCTTGCTCCCATAGTCCGCGAATCGTGCTGCGAGCATCATATTCGAGCGAAATTTTCCTATTCGCTTTTCGAAATCCGGCTGTGACATGGAAATGAGAATTTTATCAAGTTCATGGGGCATTTTTTATCCTTTATCTTTCAAAGTTGCCATGGCTGTAAACCCGTGTAGCCTTCTGTAGCAGTAGGTAATTTTTGCCTTTATATTTTGTCATAATACCTGCTATCTTGAATCGTACCGACTCCAGCAAGGCAGATTGCCTCTGCTCGGTCAGCTCCAGCATCTCGCAGGGCAGCAATTGCAAAGATACCTGCGGCACATTTCGGCCAAGAGCATCCAATACAAATATAAACTCGTCGTTTTCCTGCTCTACTAAAAACGCGGTTCTGTCAACAAAAACAGTATCGATTTTTTGAGTATAGCGCTTAGCGATTTTTGATGTGGTTCCTTCGGCGGTCGAAGGTGTCTGCTCCTTTTGCATTTTTTTGCTTTCCGCCGGCCTTTGCACACTCGCCGTTGTTTTTGCCTTAATAGCTTTGAGCTTCTCCATAACTTCCGGTGGTATCGTCAGCAGATCGTTAGGGTCATTAATAACCGGATTTTGCCTTGTATCCTGCTTGGGTGTTGCCGCAGCCGGCTCGGATTGTTCCAGCTCTTTTTTGGTTGGTGTTTCCGGGAATATAAAGTTTACGCCTTTGTATCTTGTAATTCTGCCCCAGAGCATATAGCGGTTTGCCGAAAGTTCGTTTACATCAGTGACCATATTTTCCAGCGTGGCTGACGGCAATAGTTTCAGGCTCGTCCCTGCTTTAACAACAACATTGTCATCGGTAACATCCGAACCTAATTCAAAGAACCATACATCATTACTGTCGGAGCCGGTCAATTTGCCTTCAATACCTCTCAGGATTAAACCGTCTCGTAGCAAAGCCGGGCGGACTGTTTGTGCACCGTGAGCAGCAGTGCCGATCAAAAATAATAAAATCGAGATAATTAGTTTCTTGCTCATGTTACAGGTTAAGAGTTTTAATAAACTTTTTTACAGAAGTCCGGTTCCGAGTCATAGAGTATCCATAACCAATCCAACGGCCTGCCTCGGATCCTCTGCCATCTTCACATGCCGGCCACAGTCCGGATCATCGATCATAAGAAGCTCGACCAACGACTTCCAGAATTCGCCTACAAGTATAATAGGTTTATTCGCTTTAAGAAAGCCCTTGTTTTTTAATTCCCAGACCTTTGCCAGTTCCAGCAAAGTTCCTGTTCCGCCGGGCAATACTATGTAAGCCTGCCCTAATTTTATCAATGTATCGAGCCGTTCGTCGAGCGATTTGGTAACAATTTCGTGAGTAACATATTCGTTGGCTTTGCTGCCTTTAAATGCCGAGCATGTAACGCCGATGATTTCACCGCCGGTTTCAGCCGCTCCTTTGGCTGCCGCTGTCATTGTCCCACCGTACCCGCCGTTGGCTATCGTAAAACCTGCCTGCGCTAACAGCATGCCTGTCTTTTCGGCCATTTCATAAGCCGAATCGCCCGGCTTTGCCCGACCTGTCCCGAAAATTGTTACTGTTTTTTCATCCATTATTTTTTTGCCTGCTTCTGTGCCCGTTCACGAATGTAGTTTAATAGTCCGGCGGAAAGTAAAATTTCCCTGTCCCGTTCGGAAAGTTCCAGTTTGCCGGTGAACTCGAATGAGCCGTCTGCTTTGACGATTTTTACTGTCTGGCTGCTCTTTATAGCTTCGAGCAAATTATCTATTTGCAGTTCATCATCAGGTTCGATTTTTTTGTAATCGGTCGGTTCGGCAAATTCGATCGGCACAATACAGAAGTTTATCAGGTTCGCTTTGTGGATTCGCTCGATACTTTTTGCGATAACGACACGGACGCCAAGATACATCGGACAAAGAGCTGCGTGTTCTCTTGATGAGCCCTGGCCGTAGCTTTCGCCTGCCACGACGATACCGGCGATTCCATTCTTTTTTAACTCAAGAGCGCGCTGGGCAAATGTCGGTTTGCCGTTTTCATTGAAGCAGTTGAAAACAACCTTTGCGTATTCGGGCACATTCGAGCGAAGTTTTAGAAAAGTTCCTGCCGGCATAATATGGTCGGTGGTAATTTTATCGCCGCACTTAATCAACACCTTGCTTTTGAGCTTCTGTGGTAATGGGCTTGGAGTCTCCGGCACTACAATCGTAGGCCCGTGCAGGACCTCTACTTTTGCCGCCTCCTTTTCGGACAAAGGTTTTTCTATCATATTATCATTGACGATAAATTCGTCCGGCATCTCTATTTTTGGATATTCGAGCCCGAACAAATCTGGCAAATCGCGTGGGTCGGTTATTTGACCTTTCAGAGCGGAAGCGATGGCTGTTTCGGGACTGACCAGATAGACCTGATCGCCTTTTGTTCCGGTCCGGCCGGCAAAGTTCCTGTTAAATGTCCGCAAAGTCACCGTATCATTGGCCGGCGAAAAACCCTGCCCGATGCACGGCCCACAGCCGGATTCCAGAATCCTTGCCCCCGCTGAAATCATATCTGCCAACGCCCCGTTTTCCGCTAACATATTCAGAACTTCCCTGCTGCCCGGAGCGATTGCAAGTTCAACCATATTGTTTATAAGCCGTCCTTTTAGTACTCCGGCCGCCATCATCAAATCGGCGTAGCTCGAATTTGTGCAACTTCCTATTACGACCTGAGATATTTTAAGCCCGGCGATTTCTTTGACGGTTTTGACATTATCCGGCGAAGATGGGCACGCCGCCATCGGCTCAAGCCGGCCCATATTTATCTCGATGATGCGGTCGTATTCAGCGTCCGGATCGGCCGTTAATGGCTGATAATCCCGCCGGCGTTTCTGGGCGGCCAAAAACTTCTGCGTTTGTTCATCACTCGGAAAGATGCTTGTTGTCACACCTAATTCGGCACCCATATTTGTGATTGTCGCCCGCTGCGGCACGGTAAGTCGTTCGGCACCCCGGCCAAAATATTCGACCACCCAACCGACATTACCTTTTGTTGTGAGAATGCTGAGCAGCTTGAGAATAACATCCTTTGCAGCGATCCAATCGTTCAATTCACCGTTGAGTTTGACTCCCAGGACCTTCGGACATTTCAGATAGAACGGTCCGCCGGCCATTGCCACCGCCACGTCCAGGCCGCCGGCACCGATAGCCAGCATGCCGATTCCGCCGCCGGTTGGTGTATGCGAGTCGCTGCCCAAGAGCGTGGCGCCGGGCTTGCCTAAGCGCTCCAGATGAACCTGGTGGCAGATGCCGTTGCCGGGCCTCGAATGATAGACGCCACACCTTGCAGCTATAGTTTGCAGATACAAATGGTCGCTATGGTTTTCCGGCCCGAAGCCTGCCATATTGTGATCGATATAGCTGACCGACAAATCTGTTTTGACTCTATCCGGCCCCATCGATTCATACAGCAGAAACGCTGTAGTTCCGGTGGCGTCCTGTGTGAGCGTTTGGTCAATGCGAATACCAATTCGCTCACCGGCTGCGAGCTTACCCTCAACCAGATGACTTTTAAGTATCTTGTAAACTAATGTTTGTCCCATTTTTTTCGCTCCTTGAAATCCGAAAAAGGTAATCTATCATAAATGCCGTCTCATGACAAATTTTAGCGGGGGATAATTTTGCACGCTGTAGCGAATTGATATGCAATAAAACAGGCGACCTTGTGCTCCGCCATATAAAGCCGCCCTAAAGTAACCAACGTTTGAACTGTCTATATATCATCCGTCAATCTCTCGATACTTCATCAGCTATTCTTTGAGTCCGCCAGATAATCCCAGAAACCCCTTCTCAGAAGTGGTTTCAGCCTTATTTTGTTTTCCGGAGATATTCAAGGCATTAGTCAAAGTTTCCAGCATCTTGCTGTGATGGTAGATTGCAAATCTTTGGGGCTCCTCGGAAAGCTGCAGTGCAACCCTGTACTCGGTAATAGCAGCGTCCAATTGCCCGGCATCGAACAAGATAGAGCCAAGGATAAAGCGTGCATCCGCCATATCTGGTGCCAGGCATACCGCCATCACCGCCGCATCGAGCCCTTCCTGTAGTTTGCCCTTTTTCTGCATAGACAGCGACTTAATCAGCCAGGCCACCGCTGAGTCAGGATAGATCTTCAGCATCCTCCCGGCCCGGAACAAAGCCTCGTCCGTTCTATTGGTTTTTATCCTGTTCATACAAATAGCGAATATCTCTTTCTCGGTCCTTCTTGTAAGATTAAGAAGTGCCGGATTGCGAGGCAGGATGGTTAATCCTTCCATACAGCACCTTAGTTTGTCCAAGAGATCCGAAGTACCATTTGACATAATCAGGTAGCTTGAGGCATCATGAAGACGCGCGTATTCCGAGAGCCATTTGCTCTTTTGCTCTTGGCTGAATCCTTTCCAGTCGATATGTTGATAAACAGAATTGCTTCTTACACAAGATATAAATCGCCGGAACATTGAACTGCCTGAGGCCCGATCGGCTGTAGTGAACTCAATAAAGGGCCTGAAGTCACTGTTTATGGTGTATGTCCTGATAAAACGCCTCAGATCTTTTTCATCGCCAATATAGCAACTCATCACATCCATACTATTATTGATGTTGATATGTGAAAGACTATCACGCACACCGACTTTAGATAATTCCATCTCTATGTGCTTGGGCGAAAAAAGCTGCGACTGTTCCGAGCCAACCACAAGAAAATATTGGGCAGGATCGGGAGTCATATACCATAATGTCACGTTCGGAAAGACTTCCATCATTGTGCCGATTATACTGTTTAACACAGAAGCCGGCTCTACGTTGTGTGTAGGTATCCAGGAAATAAACAATCCATTTTCGTTGAGGCGCTCCTTGGCATCTTCAAAATATTCTTGGGCGTAAAGAGAAGAATTTTCTGCAAAGTGTTTTGGATGGATGGAGTCATTGACAATCGCATCGTATTTGGCATCTGTCAGATGGATGTAGTTTTTTGCATCCATATAAATCATGCCAATTTCATCGTTCAGTTTATCACCGAGATTAATATGTCTGAAAAACTTCAAAGAAAGATTTACTATCTCCGGAGCAATCTCCACACAGTCGGCTCTTTCGAGTTTATGATGAGCCATACAGGCTGTACTTTCACCTGAGCCAAATCCGACGGACAATATCTTTTTCGCTCTGCTGTTGAGTAAAATCCCAAAATGTCCCAGCATCTTTTGATCACTGCGCCAAAAATATGTATCACCTGCCACTCTTTGACCTGAGGTACAAAGGTACAAAGTATCCTCTTGGTGATTCCTATGTAGTGACACTGTTGTGGCAACACCTTCCTCGACTGCTAAAAGTTCAAGCTGCTCGGGAAGCCTTGGATTGCCTTGAACTACGGTATCGAACAAGTCGGAGGGCATTTTCACAACAATAAGGGTCGACAGGATGGCCACTGCCAAAAGCCCAGGCCGGCCTGCACCTTTTGTGCCAGGAGCAAATAACATCCACATAATCCCGGCAATCCAAATTCCCGCCAGAGAAAGTATGGAGATTGTAAGCTGAAATCCCAGTAGCGGAATAAAGATAAAACCGGTCGCAATTCCACCCACGACTGCGCCTATTGTATTTGCTCCATAGGCTGTTCCCGTGGACAATCCTACTTTATGCACGTGATTGGCCCAAGCCTGCAATGCTATAGTAAATCCCGCTCCCATGATGATGGACGGCAACAGAAACAAAAATGCGCTTTGTATGAGTGGCCTGATCATATATATTGAAAATGGGATAGTCATTTTCGCCAATTCGATTTCTTTATCGATACGGGGCAGAAAACTCGATGACCATTTTATCAGCAACGGTAGATATAAAATTCCACATATTCCCAATAAGAACAATGTCACCGCAAATCCGGCAGCAGGAGTTTTTAACTCTTTGACCAATCCACTGCCGATGCCTGCACCAATCACATTTCCCAGTAAATATATGGTCAGCACCGATGAGAAGATATAAGTATATCCACTGAGCAGATGTACTATACTCCGCATCCAGAGCAGCTCGTAGCCTATGTTTATCAAGCCGCTTAGAAAAAATGCGATAAGTAAAACATACATCCTGCTACTGTCTATCCTCGTAACGACAACCTCGGTTCTCTTAACCGGAGCTTCTTCGCCTACTTCTTCAACACAAATTCCGGAGAACCGAGACAATAACCACCCGGAGAGAGCCACGAGAAGATTGAGGATCGCCGCAACGTACAATGTGCCCATGACACCGATGATCCGGATCAGAACAAATCCCGCCAGGAAACAACCGATAGCCGCTCCAAGAGTATTGAGGGCGTAAAGTCT
Organism: uncultured Pirellulales bacterium; assembly: GCA_964520535.1. GTDB lineage: Bacteria > Planctomycetota > Phycisphaerae > Sedimentisphaerales > Anaerobacaceae > JAFGPS01. The sequence continues at coordinate 16,478 of CAZFOQ010000057.1, forward strand.
GCCAATCAAATGGCCGGTTTCCTTCTCAAGTGAGGTGACATACCTGCCCAAAAGCGGCAACGTACTTCCCATAAGCATCGAAGGCCCCAGCACAAGCAGCCCTGAGATAATTATCTGGACAACCAGAAGCTGCTTATGTGAAGGATCATATGTACGATAGAACAAAACATAAACTCTATCTGCAATCTTCAATCCCCATGGCAATGATAAGGAGGATATTGTTATTAGGGTTTCTATTATAGCATATAGTTGTAATCGCCTCCTGATGTGGTCTGAGTGTCGAGACATGATCAAAGCACCCAGCGCCAGCCCTCCCATAAACATCGATATGACAATACTCGATGCATAAACTGTATTACCGAGCGTTAGCTTCAATAGTCGTACCCAGATAACCTCGTCTATCAACGAGCATATCCCGGAAGCAAAATATATCATCATCAACCAATTAATGCTTGCCCGTCTGGAAATGGTGATCGCTTCGCGGTTCGATATCAATCTGGTTTCGGCATCCGGTTCCGAACCACATGTGTCAGTTTCCTTTTCCATTATTTCTTTGTCGAAGACTAAATTCAAATCCACTGTATCCAATTTACGTACTCCTCATAAAGTCTATGTCCATCACGTGACTCGATTGCCCGTCGAGGATGTGGTGTACTCCTAATAATGATCAAACATTGTTTTATAAAACAGGCGGCCTTGTGCTCCGCCATACAAAGCCGCCCTAACGTAACCAATGCAGGGACTATCTTTATGCGATCCGGCTAAAGAAATATGAGGGCCTATCAGTGCTGTTGGTTACCAATCACGTACGACTACACCATCTTCCCCGACTAAATACTGCTCGGAGTTCCAAACTTTCAAATTGTAAACCTTTCCCACAAACGGCATTGCTCTTACTGTAATACTCTTGATTCCAACGGTGCCGTTTATAGTTTTCAATTTGAAGCCGCTTCTTAGGTTCTGTACTGCTATCCACTGCCCGGATTCGAGCATGAATATGTGTATATCAACAACGCTAATATGATTTCCATTTTCGAGAACTATATCCCAGCATTCGAATGCTCCATCATGCTCTTCGAGTTTTTCGACAATAGCGGGCGCAAGCGTACTGACTGTCTGTCCTGCGGTGACCTTTGAGATTTCCATGAGCGATCCATCTACCCAGACGGGTGTATCGGCAAGGAAGCATGCCCTGCCGCCTTTTTTTCCTATGCCATCGTTTACCAGGAATGAATCCTCTCTATCCTGAGGCTTATCTGTTATCTGTAAAGGCGGGGCACCCAATTGGATATCCGTGCCATCCTGGAAGGTGTAGATGTTATCATCATTAATACCACAGGCCGGCGTTTTTGCCTGGTCAACATGGATGTCTAAAAACAGTACGTTTTGTGAATCATCCTGGTGTGACGGTGAATTTCCGGCCTGCATCGCCTCTCTGCCGCCGCCGGCAACGTACGCCCCCGGAAATTCTTTTTTTTCTCCTGAAGGAGACATAATCCATGGATTCCTGTCGGCAGCCACAGCTAAACCCGGCTCGCCTGACGTCGTCAAGGCATAAAGGCTGTATGGCATATGATAGGAGTAGCTGCAGTGATTACTTGGATTATCCTGCTCATTGACATACTTGCCGAAATCCCAGAATTCAGTAACATCCATAGCGCCTATAGTTGGATCCTCTTCGATAGGATTAAGCTCTGTGGCTCCTGAATCACTCTTACAGATAAATGATTTCGGTGTAACCTCGGTATACTTAATTAAAAGATATAAGCTGGATGTGATGGTTGCGGAGCCGCCGCTGCCGTCATTGCCTATTCCATAGGCAACAAATCGGTTAGGGGCCTTCCAATCATTTATATAATTGGCCCATACAGTGGTTCTTCCCCCGGCTCGTGGGAATTCGTCGTCGTAATCGTTTGCATAGAGCATCATCGCCTTGCCGATGCCGGACAGGTTTGTCCCGCAGACCAATCTATGGGCAATCTGCCGGACCTTGGCAAGGGCGGGCATCAGGATGCCCATCAATAGAGCTATGATCGCAATCACGACCAAAAGCTCAACCAGTGTGAAACCTTTGCGTTTCATTTTCTTTCTCCTTTAATTTTTCGGAGATTCGCATGGCCGAGCGTTTCTGAGCACATTTTGATAATTTTTTTAATGAAAATAAGTACAGCTAAATAACGGATTCGCTTCATGAGAAGTCCCTGCTAAAAAACGTTATGCACAGCACTAAACGCCGTTCTTTTGCGAATCTCCAGTTCTCTTCTTTTTCCGCTCAAAAACGGTCGGTTCATCCAAATTCAGAAAACTGGTTTTTGCCGATAAGCTCCGCGCAAACTGCCCGTTCTACTTTCAAGGCGGCTCTGATTCTGGGGGACTGAGGCCGAATTTTGCCAGACAGGTCTAAGAAATGAAACAACAAGAAAATATGATGACAACGTTGATCGTTATGATTCTTTCATGCCTGCCTGTCTTTTCTTTCCAGATCGGCGCACATAGAATGCGCAAAGCTGCCCTCGACTAAATCAGCATAAGCCAAACTTTAAAAGAACATTACATTTGGCAGGTGGGTTTAAGATATGATATTACAAATAAATATGATGACAGATTAAATTATGATAACACGTCGAACCTACCTGTCTTCACTATTAATGATAGCACATTTCTGCACTTGTGTCAAATATTTTTTTCAAATTTCCATGTTTTTTCATGTTTTTTTCAAAGAGGATATGAGGGGATAGATTTGTGCAAATAAGGGTTGCAAACTGCCATAATTAGTCTTATACTTTCAATTCTTGCCTATTTTTGAAAGGGTTCAAAATATGAAATATGACGTAGCTGATTTGTCTTTGGCCGGGATGGGAAAAAAACGCATACTCTGGGCGGATAACGATATGCCGGTTTTAGCGGCGATTCGGAAAAGATTTGCAAAGACCAAGCCCTTAAAGGGCAAAAACGTCTCAGCCTGCCTGCATATTACTGCCGAGACGGCAAATTTGGCAAGGGCATTGAAAGCAGGCGGTGCAAATATTGTTCTTTGTGCATCTAATCCCCTGAGCACTCAAGATGATGTAGCGGTTTCACTGGTCAAGGATTTTAATATACCGGTCTTTGCCATTTGCGGTGAGAACCGAAGCACCTATTACAAACATATCAACGCGGCAATCGACCATAAGCCGGTAATAACATTTGATGACGGTGCCGACCTTGTGAATGAGCTGCACACTCGAAGAAAGAAGGAGGCCGGGCGGATTATTGCAAGTATGGAAGAAACGACGACCGGCGTTATTCGTTTGCGGGCGATGGCAAATAAAGGCAAGTTGAACTTCCCGGTTATTGCAGTAAACGATGCCGCGACCAAACATTTGTTCGACAATCGTTACGGCACGGGCCAATCGACCGTTGATGGAATAATCCGGGCGACGGATTTTCTAATGGCCGGCAAGAAAGTTGTTGCGGCGGGATACGGCTGGTGCGGGCGAGGTTTCGCCATGCGGGCCAGAGGGATGGGAGCGATTGTTATTGTTACAGAAGTGGATGCAATCAAGGCTCTCGAAGCATCAATGGACGGTTTTGCAGTCATGCCCATGGCCGAAGCGGCAAGAGTGGGTGAGCTTTTTGTGACACTTACAGGCAATAAAAATGTCATACGGGCGGAACACTTTCGGACGATGAAAGATAGAGCCGTTGTTGCTAATAGTGGCCATTTCAATGTCGAACTGGATATACCGGCTCTGAAGAAACTAAGCAGGAAAGTGACCCGTAATGTGCGTCATTGCGTCGATGAATATATCCTGAAAAATAATAAGCGCATTTATCTTCTCGGTGAAGGACGGCTGATTAATCTCGCCGCTGCCGAGGGACATCCTGCAAGTGTGATGGACATGAGTTTTGCAACGCAGGCATTGCAGGCGGAATATGTAATTAAAAATCAGGGCAAGCTGTCCGTTGCCGTTCACGATGTTCCAATGGAGATAGAAAACCAGGTCAGCAGGCTCAAACTTAAGTCCATGTCGATAAAAATTGACAAACTTACTGCAGAACAGATTGCTTATCTGGCCTCCAGCGGTGAAGGGACGTAAATTAGCACCCCGTCTCTTGTTGTTTATGGTTCGATTTACGTGCCGTGGCTAACGAGTCGCGACGAGGTGATGCTCATGGAAAGAAAAGAGACAGAAAAGACGCCGATAGTTGTCTCGAAGTCTTTTATGACCTCTGGTCCCACGCTGCACTACAGCCACAAAAATGTTCAGAGGTGCTGGCTTCTTGCTATCGTTGCCTTTGGTGTAAGCTGCCTGTTTTGGTCGAAGATAGCAACAGGCTCGTTTTGGTCGTTCGAGATTGAGGCCGTAACTACATCGGAGTTTTGGCGCTTAGATAAGTCTCTTGTAACCTGCGTGAGCATTTTTGAATATCCCTGGCAGATCCTTGTTTTAGGACTGCTTATGGGTATTTTGGCCATTACGCCGGTGTTGATATCACAATTGATGAGCTTCGAATACAGTCTTCCTTTTATATTGGAAGTTGTTTTTTTAGCCAATCTGCCGGGTTTTGCAATCTGCCTGTTGATAAGTTGTTTTGCAGTAGCATGTCGACCGCTTCGTTTTCGTTCACGCTTTATTGCGGTAGCTCTATGCGCAGCTCCGCAACTGGCTTACTGGGGGTACTTTGGTTGTGCCAGAGGAGTGGAACCGATTGAATGGGGTTTTTCTTTCACACCCTGGATCTGTGCCTGGCTTGAGAGTTTAATCATAGCAGGATTTGTACTCGGCATAGGTCATTTCACCCGTTATAAGCCGGGTCTGGTTTGGATTTTCACTACTCTAACACTCGTAATAGCTGTGATTACATTTGAAGTGGCCATTGGCTTTGATGAGCTGGACTATCAGCTTTATATTGCGAAAAATAATCCCGAGCATATCAGCGAATTTAACGACTACAGTATCACTGAGGCGCTGGACGAAACAACCCGAGACCCCGCAATTCAGAAGTATCTGCAAAGTTTTTTCTACCCTACCGATCCAAATGTGCTGCGAGCAGAGCTTAAAAGGGAAATTCAGCTTCAATTAAGTTATAACCGGTGGCCGACTTGGTTTATCGTACCTCAGGAGTTAGAGTATGAAGCAAAAAAGGAATGGTTGCTCGAACAGTATGATTTGTTTATTGCCAAGCGTTCCAACAGCAGTCGAATGCCTATCGCGCTTTACTTTAAAGCGATTTTAAGTGAATACAGCCCCGATATTAAAATCCTTGGTGACGAGGAAGTTCTGCATTTCTATAGCGACTACCCGCATGATAGATCGGCAGAAATATGGTTTAGACTGTATCGGGATTTTGGAAACAGCCCGGAGTCACTCGAAGCGCGATGGCGGATTGCGAAGCTATGGGCCGGAAGGGGCATATTTGAACAGGCAGACGAACTTCTTGCTGAAATCCAGACGAAGGTCGCCGAGCAAATTAAATTACTTAGAGCAAAACAGAGACCAAACGAATCATTATTCGGGCTTTTCCGGCTCCCGGCCGATACCGTGATGACGGTACCAAGGTTGAATGATCTACAAAGAAGATTGGATCAGCTGCGGACTTTGATAGGCCCGGAAAATCGAACCGGCAAGCCTGAATCAAAAGAACTTCTGGCCCGGTTTGTTATGCTTAATCCCCATTCCAAGAATTATCCACAGCAATTGGACAGAATGCTTCAACAAACTAAAGATGGTGACCCGTTCCGTGACAATATCTTGTTGGCTCAGGCGAAATTAATCGACAACGAGCAACTGCGAGCAGAAAAAATAACTGATCTTCTCAAAAAGCACCAGAACACAGACGGCGGAATACAGGCGTTATACGAGCTGGGTCTTTTGAAGATTAGTCTTTGGCGTCAGCAGAATGAATCAGATCTGGAGCTGAAGAAAAAGTGCCTTGATGAGGCAAGAGCAATTCTGACAAGCTTTATTAGTTTGTATCCCGATAGCTTCTATGCAGAACAAGTCCAAAAGAATCTGGACGGTTTGCCTACAAATTGATATAATGTTCATAGTTCATTGATCGTAGTTCTTTGATGAGCTGTGAACTCATCTGGAGGTGATAGCAGGTGGCAGTTGAGAAAGAAGTGTCTCTGAATTCTGGAACTAAAATTCTGCTAACAGGTGATGTCAGCAAAGCCTTCTTAGATATCGGTAGCATCTCAGAAACAAGCTGTAAAGTGTGCACCGAATTGCCCGATGCAATTGATGCCGCGTCTAAAAGCAGTTTTGCAGCAATCGCAGTGGTGATGTCCGGGAACACTGTCAAGTTGAGTTCTACTCTGAAAATCCTAAGAAACATCAGTAATGCAAAAGTTATTCTTCTGGCCCAAATGTATGAAGAGCCGATAGCAATCCGGCTGGTAGGCTCAACTTATAATGGCCTGTCCTTAGCTGATGATTACTTAGTTTGTCCTGTCCGGGCGGATGAATTCTCCAGGTTATTGATCGGTCCCCAGAACGGCAGGGCAGCCGAAATTACCACAACTGCCGCGTTTGATACGACAATAGAAATGAGAATTAAACACCTTGAAAAACTGGCCACCGAGGATGACTTAACGGGCTTGAAGAACAGAAGATATATATGGGAGTTCTCAAGGCAGATTATCGAACACGCCAGGGGAGAAAACAAGCGGGTGACATTACTCGTTTTTGATATCGACGATCTCAAACATTACAACGACCTATGCGGTCATTCCGCCGGTGATGAAATTCTAAAACAAGCTGGTGCTTTGATGCGGCGATGCTGTCGAAGTCACGATGTTGTCGGCAGGATAGGAGGTGACGAGTTCGCCGTCATTTTCTGGGACGACCCTTCAATTAGTGATTCGAGTATCGAACAAACCGCGAAGAATGAAAGGCGATCGGCAACCGCTGACCATCCCAACGAGGCAATATCAATAGCACGACGATTTGTTAGAGAATTGGAGAACGCACACACATCCCTTGGTGACATTAGCGGGGGGGGATTAGGGTCGGAAGGCAAGGGTGTTTTGACGATAAGCGGCGGCCTGGCAAGCTTCCCCCGTGACGGTTCGACTGCACAGGAACTCTTTGAGCAGGCAGACAAGGCACTGCTGGAGGCCAAAAGAAGCGGAAAAAACAGGATATATCTGGTCGGCTCTCCGAAAAAATCTGCCAGCTCGGTTGAGTTGAGTGACTAACATGGAACAACTGCAGGCAATATGAAAAGTTGACTGGCTAAAGAGGTTGCCAAAGCCTGTTGCCTTGATGGCCTGCAAAATTGCCGGTCTTAATGTGCCGGAGCAGATGCCAATACGGGTGTCGCTGATGGAGCAACAGTGCCGAATAAACACGGCAAAAGTCGATACTTGAATTTTGGAGAGGCGACCAAATTCACAGTTTCGGCCTGAATGCGGCTGAAGCTATAGAACGTATATGAAAGAATAAAGAGGTAGAGTTACTTTATTAGATTTTCACGGAGCTTATACCGATTGATTTGGTATAAGCCCCTCTTGTTTTTTAGGCACCCGGCATCACAGCCAAAATAACGCCGGATTAGTCCCGATAGCCGGATAAAAGGTTGAATTGATCGAACTAATTTCAAACTGACTTGACTTCATAGAGGTACCGCAAGCAAACGCTCACAGCACTAATTAAAAAGCATTTAACCGCAGAGCCGCTTCAAGTGCCCTGCGTCTTTACAGCCGATTAACAATTTAAAACGATAATCCTTCAGTACTCTTTAAAGTTTCTCATCCATTCCGGCCAGTCGGATGGTTGGGTATTGCCGGCGATTTTTGGGACCATCAGGTTCCATTCGGATTTTGGAACGCGGTAAAAATAAGTTATATTTTATATAGGGACTCTCCCCGGGCGCAGGTAAAAGTTGAACGAACTTATGGGGGTGGAAAAATGCGAAGGATGTTCAGGTTCTTTGATGAAGTCGCGATATGTCTGACAATGCTTGCAATGGTCTATTTTTGGGTGGGTTTTCTGATTATCAGCCTTATGTCATACGCGAATCAAACTTAAGGATGATCCAAGGGCTGTGTTACATCAGCCTTTTCGTACCAGGATAAACACCTCTCCAGACCCGAATTTTTCTTGCCGGTCAAGCAATTACAGTGCCTGTCGCAAAAACGAACAATCTCACCTCGCCGAGCCATTTCTTGTCAATCAATGCGAATTTCTGATAAAATCCACTAACCTTTGCCGGAATTGGCGCATCTATATAAGTGT
>CAZFOQ010000058.1:0-24442 GCA_964520535.1 uncultured Pirellulales bacterium
TACAACAAGGTTTTCGAGACGGCAAAACGCCTCGAAAAGCCTTAATCTATTCAATTATTGTAAAAAATTCACCACAGTTTTTTCCGCGATCTGTTTTCATCCACTACCGGGAACAGAGAACTCTTTCGAAGCATCGTCCAAAATCAGGACCCAGTCGTTGCCTTCTGTTTTTGCTCCGGGCGGATCAAAGCTCCGGGTCCCTTTATTTTCGAAGTTCCCCAGAAACTTCGATTTGCCGTTGCGCGGATTGTACCAGTATGCTATTACTTTTTCGCCGCTTATTTTTCCAAGGTCTATTTCAAATTCTCGTCCTGTATAGGTATAGATAAATGCGAAGCTCTCTCCTCGCGTGGCGATTACGTAGTCATATTTGTCATTATTGTCGATGACGATTGTGGGATCATATACTCTTTCGAAAAACGGACGCGACAGAATGAGCGTTTTAAGATACTGCATCTGGCCGGCGCCGGGATCATTGATCGCTTCGTACCAGTAGTTCCGCACGCCGTAAGAACCTCGGCGGGAATTGGGTTTATGCATTTGCATCACAGCGTTGTTGCCGTAAGTATGTCCGAACGAACCGGCAAAGACCGACCAGTAGGCATACCGCCTGGTGTCCCTGTCCTGCCAGTAAGGTTCATCCGGATCATGTAGCCCCTGTGGGATATTCTCATAGGAAGGTTCACCGTCGATAGTGGGTTTCGGCAGCGTTCTGGCATAATCTTCCAGCACATATTTCCAGTTATCTTCTCCCTTCCAGGTCGCAATGTCGTCGTTCGGCTCTCTCTGGTCGTACCGTCGATGGCCGGACTGGAACATATTGAAGTCCAGCCATTGCTCGTTATGAAACCAACTCGAGGACTGTGTCCTGCCGAATGGATGAAAGGTCATCAGATGATTCGGATCTTCTTTATGCAATGTTGTTCCGAGTGCCTGCCAGATTTCCTTGTGTTGATTGCCTCTAATATCGCCACCGTTTATCCAGATGATATTGGGTCTGTCCCTGTAGCGTTCGGCCAACCATTTGCCGTATGAGTGGGCGTTTTCTTCTGTAAAATGCCTCCTTTTTACTATGTCTCCCCAGATCGGTACCATGGCAATATAGATTCCTTTTTGGGCCGCCATATCAACGGCAAAATCGACGTGGTCCCAGTAATCGTATTGTGATTCTATTTCCGGATTATTCCCCGGCGTCGTTAGCGGCCGAGTGGGATCGTTTTTTACGAGGGCCGAGTCTCTATAAAAATTGAACTGGGGCAATACGTGAAGCACCATTGCCTGAACGACATTAAATCCCTTCTGCCGCCGGTCTTCAAGATAGACTTCGACCTCGGCACGATTGAGCTTTTGAAATAGAAGCCAGCCGGTATCGCCCAACCAGAAAAATGGCTGCCCGTTTTCATGCTGAAGAAACCTGCCGTTTTCCGAGATAACCAGGCGACCATTGTCCCAGGGCTTTTGAAGCTTCTTAATTTGATATGCGTTACAATGAGATGTTAAAAGGGCGACGGTTGATAACAAGACAAATAAATGAATAGATATATGCATCACTTGAACTCCATCAATAATCGGCCTGCATTCTTTCGAATATTTCATACTATCATATCAGATATCCGTCCGTTTTCACCCATTTTTATGGGATATCTAATAAGATAGAGTTTGGATTGTTACTGTGACCTTTGGTCTTGTAATGACATCAATGCTTATATTACGGGTGAGCCTGCGAAGCAGAGATAAATCAGTAGCATTTTTGGTAGGTTTTTGGTATCGTAGCCGGAAAACGATCCGCTGTATGCTATGGAAAATGGTTTTGTATATCTGGTTGGAGCCGGACCGGGAAGGGCGGATTTGATTACCGTTCGCGGGGCCGAGGTTCTAAAAAAGGCCGATTGTATTATCTATGATAAGTTGGCCAATCCGGCACTTTTAAAATTCACCCGGGCCGATGCCGAGATTATCCATGTTCCTAAACGCGTTGACGGAGCTTCGGTGACACAGAAAGAAATTAACCAACTGCTGGTTGAAAAAGCGACCGGCGGGAAAACGGTTGTCCGGCTAAAAGGCGGTGATCCGTGTATATTCGGTAGAATCGCCGAAGAGCTTGCGGTCCTTTCCGAGGCGGGCATCGGCTTTGAAATCGTGCCGGGTATCACCGCCGGGATCGCACTCTCGGCCTATACCGGCATTTTTCTGACCGATAGAGACTACAGTTCGCAGGTAGTCTTTGTTACCGGCAGGGAAGCCGAAGGAAAACAGGAATCGCATATCGACTGGGCTCTTTTGGCGAAATTTAAGGGCACTATCGTCTTTTATATGGGTATGGGTAATCTAAGCTCCATTGCCGAGAAGCTGATAGAAAATGGTATGCCGGAAGATACGCCGGCAGCGGTTGTCACCGAGGTGACTTTTCCCACGCAGAGGGTTGTCAAAGCAACGCTTGCACGGATAAACGAAACGTGCAAACAAAACAAGATTGGGCCGCCCGCGATTATCGTTATCGGCACCGCCGCCGATAGTGACACAAGGCTGGATTGGTTTGGAAAGAAGCCGTTGTTCGGCAAAAATATTGTCGTGACAAGGGACGCCGACGGCAATGCCGATTTTGCAGAAAAGATTATTGCCCGCGGCGGTAATCCGGTGCAGCTTGTAATATTTAAAATCAAACGGTTGACGGAATCCAACGAGTTTTTACGAACACTCACAAAATTCGCTCAATACGATTGGATAATCTTTACCAGCGTTAACGGTGTCGCCATTTTTTTCGAGGCTTTGGAAAGTTTGGGCAAAGATGCCAGAGTGTTAAGTTCGGCAAAAATTGCCGCGATAGGCAGTCAGACGGCAGCTAAATTGTCTTACTACGGCATAAAAGCGGATTTTGTTCCGAGCGTTTTTACCAGTGAAGAGTTCGGCAGGCAGCTCATCAACTTCGCAAATCTGCGGGACAAAAAAGTTTTGCTCCTGCGTTCCAAAATTGCCTCGAATGAGCTTGTTGAGCTTTTGGAAAAGGGCGGCGCGGCTGTGGAAGATGTTGCGATTTATACCGCTGTTACCCAGAAGGGCGAAACGGATTGGCTGGTTGAAAAAATAAGCCGGAGCGAAATTGACTGGCTGACTTTTGCCAGCCCGTCTTCGGTCAACGGGTTCTTTGAGCAAATCGGCAGCGAAGTAGTCCGGTCCGGCAAAGTCAAGGTCGCATCGATCGGGCCGGTGACTTCCAAACAATTGGAAAGTCACGGTGTCTGTGTTGATGTTACAGCCGGTGAGCATACGCTTGATGGGTTACTTGCCGCGATTGAGCAAATGTATAAGCGATAAATCTCTTGAAACTCCATGTGCTTTAAGGAGATTATGATGGGCTTTCCTAAAAACAGGATGCGAAGGTTGCGCAGCAGCAGTTCGATGCGGCGATTGGTTCGCCGGACGAGCCTGGCCGTGGACGATTTTGTATATCCGTTGTTCGTTCGGGAGGGCAAGGGACTCAAGGAGCCTATAAGATCGATGTCGGATTGCTTTCACTTTTCTCCTGATACGATTGCCGATGAAGCGCGGGAAGTGGCCTCACTTGGGATACCTGCGGTATTACTTTTTGGTCTGCCGGGCAAAAAAGATGCTATCGGCTCAGAGGCATGGGCAGAAGATGGAGTTGTACAGCGGGCGATTAAAGAAATCAAAAAGACTTCGCCGGAATTGTTGGTGATTACCGATATTTGCCTTTGTGAATACACCGATCATGGTCACTGCGGCGTGATTAAAGACGAAAGGATTGATAATGATGCGACCTGTGAACTGTTGGCCAGGGTTGCTCTCTCGCACGCCCAGGCAGGTGCGGATATAGTTGCTCCTTCGGATATGATGGACGGTCGGGTCAAGTACATTCGCGAAGCTTTGGAGGAAAATAATTTTGAGAGTGTGGCGATTATGTCATATGCGGCGAAGTATGCTTCAGCTTTTTATGGCCCGTTCAGAGACGCCGCCGAATCGGCTCCCGCCTTTGGTGACCGCAAAACTTATCAGATGGATCCGGCCAATAGCGATCAGGCAATGGCGGAAATTGCGCTCGATATAGAAGAAGGAGCCGATATTGTGATGGTCAAGCCGGCCCTTGCGTATCTGGATATTATTTACCGAGCCGGACAGCGTTTCGATTGTCCGATAGCCGCCTATAATGTAAGCGGTGAATATATGATGCTAAATTCCGCTGCCGCCCAGGGATTTTTGGATAAGGAAGCGACAATGATGGAAATGCTCACCGCGATTAAACGTGCAGGAGCAGACATCATAATCACGTATTTTGCCAAGACGGCGGCAAAACAAATTATATAAGCTTATGGGTTTTAGCTTATCTTATTTTACTGATATATCAAAGAAAAAGGGCTGTTAGCATTTTATACTAACAGCCCTTTGTTTATACAAGGGTATTAACCGGGATATTTTACAGACAGCAAGCAAGCCAGTTATTGACGACAAGGGTCAGATCATTGATGTCAATAATACCATCGCCGTTCGTATCTTCACACAGATCACAGGCTGATTTTGGGACGAAATAGTAATCTTCCGTCTCACCGGTTAGATATCCTGCCTGTGGGCCGGAACCGCCGTTACCAGTGACGCCCGGATTACTGCCGTCTTTCCATGGCTGCTCTGAAAGGGTGATTCGCATCCAGATAGCTTCCGAATCATTTGTCGTGTGCCAGGACAGGAATGCAGGAGTAGTAATTGGATTCTCACCCGCCGGCAGATTGTACAGATACTGATTCTGTACCGCCCATTCAGAGACATTCCTGCTGGAACAGACGAGATTGGGATTTGTTGTAGTGTCGTCGTCCCAGTCGCCATCGCGGTTCCAGTCGCACCAGACATTGACCCAGAGGTTGGTACCGGGAGCGACAACGTTTACGGTGTAGTCAAATGTGGTCCATCGACATTTGGGCATATTTATCGGAAAGACGACGCCGTCATCTTTTTTATCAAGGTCCGACAATCCGGACTGTGGTATGATATTGTTGAGTCCATCTTCATCAAGACCGGTATCCGCTTCAGTTTCATGTGTGATCGCTTTACCTAAGTATGCCACAATTTGAGAGTTCGTGTGGATCGGACCGTAGGGCCCCAGTCCGCTGCTATCATTGAAGACGGTGGGGAAGTTGGCTTGTGTTCCTGAACCTATTGTGCCATCCTTGGGATAAGCAACCATTGGCGAGCTAAACCAGGGAGAATTGTTGGAACTATCCGGCGCATCGCCGAGGTCTGTTTTGTCTTGTATCGTACCCACACAGGTGATACTTATTTCACCCTGGCCGTAGTATGATGCATTGTATCCACCAACCTCGATCAGGTATTGGGTGCCGGCGGTGACAGGGAAGGTAACCTCCGATTGATAACCACAAGAGTCGTCATCGTAACCAATTTCTCTGCTGGGTGTCGGATAGCAATTGCTCCCGCTATAGACGACAAGCATAGTGTCAAATTGGCTGCCGCAGAGACTGACGGTTGCATTACCTGAGCATGTAGCAGTGTAGACGTACCAGATATTTTTACTGGTCATACGTAAACCAGGGCCATCGAACGTTGCACACGTTGTATCGAATGGCAATTTCACTACATTACCAATTGGTTGTGCAAGGAAGCAGTTATCGTTTGGAGCCACACAGGGCTGGCTGGCACAACTGACATTTAATATACCCTGGCCGTAGTCTGATACATTGTATCCACCAATCTCGATAAGATATTGGTTACCGGCAATGGCGGCAAATGTGATCTCTGACGCATGAGATGTCCCCCCACAGGCATCGTCGTTACAGGCGATGCTGACAGTCGGATTGCACCCGCATCCGTTATATACGGCCAACACTGTGTCGAAACTACTACCACAGAGGCTGACAGTCACCTGATCCGTGCAAGGAGCCGTATAGCAATACCAAATGTTTGGACTTGGATTTGTCAGGCACAGGCCGGGGCCGTCAAATGTTGCACACGTTGTGTCGAACGGAAAGTCTGTTACATTCCCCATCGCTTGTGCGTTGATACAGTCGTCGTTCGCTGGTGGACAGGTTTGACCTTCAGCCGTGACAGTTAAAAATCCAGTGCCGGCAGCCGATTGGTGTCCACCAATCTCAATCAGATATTGATTACCGGCCGTTGCTGCAAAGGTGACCTCTGATGCCAGAGATGCTCCCCCGCATTCATCATCGCCAGTAGCGATCAGATCGCCGATGGATGGGTAACACCCACACCCATCGTATATGGCAAGCAAGGTGTCAAACAAACTACCACATAAGCTGACAGTTACGTCACCTGTTGAAGTAGCAGTATAGCAGTACCAGATGTTTCGCCCATTTATATAATGACCTGGGCCATCGAAAGTTGCCCATTGGGTGTTGAAGCTTTTATTGACAACATTAAAGATAGGCTCGGCATTGAAACAATAATCATTAGTTGGTTGGCAGGGCTGTGTGCTGCAGTTGATGCTAAGCTTGCCTGTACCGGTCCAGGTAAAATAGCCACCAACTTCGATGAGGTATTGTTGGCCGGCAATCACCGGGAAGGTCACTTGCGATTGGAGACTGCAGAAGTTGTCGTTGGATGCGAGCAGATCCCCAAGGGATGGGGGACAAGTGCTTCCGTCATAGACGGCTAACATTGTGTTATAATTACTGCCGCACAGGCTAACAGTGGCACAGCCGGTGTATGTGGCTGTATAGACATACCAGATGTTTGCACTGGTGATAAAGTGGCCGGGACCATCAAATGTTGCAGATGTGGTGTCAAACGGCAGATTTATCACATCCCCGACTGCTTGTGCATTTGAGCAGTCGTCATTTACCGGTGGGGCTGCGGAAACATACCCGGTTGTGATAAGCAGGACTGTGAGCGCACAGACCAATAACCCTTTAACTTTGAGTCTTTTCATTTTAGAGTCCTCCCGAAAAAAAAGATTCCCATTACGATACGCAAATTTTTCACCTGAATTATTGTGTAAGGATGCTAAGAAAACCATCGTCACTGCTCCTCACTCATTATATAGTACATTCAGGATAACATATTATAACGTAAAAAACAAGGAAAAACTGCATAAAGGCCTTTTTTAGCATCTAAGGTATAAATGTGGTAACTTTCCGATGTTTTTCAGGCAAGCATGCTTTTCAAGGTTTGAAATCAGGCTTTAATTGTAGGTGTCTTTCGGATTGAAAACCCGATCTGCTATAAATTCCAGCTTTTTGTCGCTATGTTTCTTTAATGCCCGATAAAAACAGGACTGATAACCGACATGGCACTGGCCCGAATCGACAGTTACTTTTAGAACCAGGCAGTCCTGGTCGCAATCAACAAGGATTTGTTCTACTTTTTGTACGTGCCCGCTTTCCTGGCCTTTCTTCCACAATTGCTGTCGAGATCTACTATAGTATGTGGCATAACCGGTTTCAATCGTTAAATCAAGCGCCTGACGATTCATATATGCGACCATAAGGATATCCCCGGTCCGGTTATCCTGAGCTATAGCTGTAATCAGGCCATTCTCATCGAATTTCGGAGTAAATGCCAATCCTTCTTCGATATTCTTGTCTGCTGCCAATTTTTCAGCCTCCTAAATTGTTGTTCTAAGTGTCTTGCCATGAAAAGTTTTACTCGTTATTATCTGAGAAAACAAGTTTTTTTGGCAGGTTATTCTAATGGCGGATGCCGAGAATAGAAAAGTCAAGCACATATTTTTGGTTTTGCGTATTGCCTTTATTGCGGCTGTGGTTGTTTGGGCGGTCTCCCGTATTGGCCAGGAGCAGAGATGGAGTAATTTTGTAGAGTATTTCCGCCGGTTGCATTTGTGGGTTTTTATAAGTGCTTTAGGTATTTTCATCCTGGGCCAGGCAATAATCGGATTACGCTGGTGGTTGCTGTTGAGGACTCAATCGATCTTCATTAGTTATTGGGCGGCAGTGCGGCTACATTTTTTGGGGCTTTTCTACAACAATTTTATGCCCAGTTCAGTTGGCGGGGATTTGATTCGGGCCTGGTATGTTTCCAAGCATACTGATAAGAGGTTCGAAGCGGCCTTGAGTGTATTTGTCGACAGGGTAATCGGATTGTTGAGCACCCTGGTGATTGCTGTTTTTTTCTATGTGCTTTTCCTGCGGGACCGAGATGCTTTTATAACTGCCAACAAACAAGAAAAGGCCGGTCTTATTGAGTCTGTTGCCGAGTACAAGGGAGTCATCCTTTGGGTAATTGTGGTATTGGCTGTTGTTTTTCTGGGATTCCTGTTACACAAACGAGGCAGAGAGATATCAAAGAAGTTGTGGGCTTCTATTAGGGCTCATAGTGTTCGCCTGATGATAAAATTCAAGGATGCCATAATAATTTACTGCAGCAGGCCTCGGGCGATTCTTACGGTATTTTGTCTGACAGTTTTTATGCAGCTTATGGTGATTACGGGCTTTTGGTTTCTTGGTGTGAATATGGGGATTGAAGCCGGCATCAAGTATTATTACGTGTTCTTTACGCTGACATGGGTGTTGGGTGCAATTCCTGTCAGCATTGGCGGAGCCGGTGTTGTCGAAGCTTCTCTTGTTCTGCTGTTTGTTCAGGTTGCAGGTATCGAAGAGGCCTCAGCCTGGGCGATAGCCTTGTGTCAGAGGGCTGTATGGATGATCGCTTCCTTGCCGGGAGTGGCGATACATTTGCTTGGAGCACATTTGCCTAAGGACTTTTTTATTGACTACAATAAGCCGGTAGCTTAATCTATGGTGCTTGGGATGCTATGTGGTCTTAATAGCGGCTTCAGCAGAATTAGGATGCGTAACTTTATGGCAGCAAAGAACTTGGTGTTGAAGATATGAGCGTTACCAGACGTTTTAAAGGATACTTCTTGCATGGATTAGCGGTCTTATTACCGAGCATTCTGACTATCTGGTTATTTGTTTGGGGTTATACATTCATTCAGGAAAATATCAGTGTTCATATCAATCGGGGTCTGGTCCACATCATTGCCCTGGCTGCTAACGAAAGTGTCGAAGTTAACGCCAAAGACATTCAGGCATATCTTTTAGAAGTCAAGCCTGAATTAGAAGACAACAAAACTGAATTGGAGATGCGCATAAAATTGTCGGAAAACGAACGGAAAACGCGCATACAAAAACTTAAAAAGGACCTTTCAAAGACATGGGTGGATGGCCACGGTTCAATAGCGGGTTTTCTTGTCGCAGTCGTCGGAGTCTGTATCTTCGGAGCGATTCTGGCAAGCTACGTTGGAAAAAGCTTGTGGCGAATGGCTGAAAACTTCATAATGAACACACCCTTTTTAAGGCGCGTTTACCCTTATGTGAAACAGATTACGGATTTCCTGCTTACACAAGAGGAACAAAAAAAGCTGTTCTCAAGGGTTGTCGCGGTTGAATATCCACGCAAGGGGATATGGTCGATTGGTTTTGTTACCGGATCAGGACTTGAAAAAGTCGTAAACACTGTAAAGAAAGAGTTTTTAACTGTTATCGTTCCTACATCGCCAACACCGTTTACCGGTTTTGTGATAACGGTCCCAAAAAGGCAGACAATAGATTTGGATATGACAGTAGAAGAAGCACTAAGATTTATCGTTAGTGGTGGAGTTATTACACCGGAAAAGGAGCAAGTAAAGACGGCTTTGTAACAATCTGACTCGGGAATTAAACATAATTAAAGGTTTTGTGGAAATTCGGATAGTATAGTTAAGGAGAATCATTTTGCTTTTTACAATCAGTGGTAAACATATTGAAATAACACAAGCTATCAGAGAACACGCCGAAGAAAAGACTTCAAAGCTTCCAAAGTACTACAATAGTATCAATCAGGTCGAAGTGGTTATCGATGGTAGCCAGGGCGGAAATACGAGTGTGGAAGTCATTGCGCGGGCCGAACACAGCAAAGTTTTCGTCGGGACCGAAACGGGTGAAGATGCATACCGATGTATTGATATGGCTGTTCATAAGCTTGAAAGCCAGCTTAGACGAGTAAAGAGTAAGGAACGAGATAATAAACACCCGGGCAGTGCGGAATTGGCGTAAAATGTTTCTCTGTTTTTCAAGTTTGTTAATTGAGCCGATTAGGCTGTTAAGGAAGATTTTGGGCAATTTAAAATGAAATTCACGGATTTTATCTGTTTTGAGGCGACCGTACCGGAATTGCAGGCTGATAATCGTGACGATGCGATAATGGAACTTGTTTCATCGCTTGAAAAGGTTGGTAAGCTGGGAAAACGAATCTCAAAAGATATCGCCAAAGCAATAATAAAGAGAGAAAATGAAGCCAGTACGGGAATGGGCAAAGGTGTTGCTATACCTCATGTTAAGCATAAATCAGTGAAAGATGTGATTGGAGTGGTTGGGCTCAGCAGTGCCGGGATTGATTTCTTCGCTCTCGATAAGCAGTCGGTACATTCGGTCATACTTCTGATCAGTGCTGTGGGTGATCCGGACAAACATTTGCAGGCGATGGAGAGTATATTCAGGCATTTGCAGCAGGAAATGTTCCGGAAATTTCTCAGGCAGTGCAGCAGGCCCGAGCAGGTTGAAGACCTTCTTATCGAGGCGGATGAAAATCCGTCTTTATAGTAAATCACTGGTTTTTGTAAAACCTTGGTTGAATGTGGATACATTGAGTATGAGTATGGAGGGACCGTAATTGGAGACACAGGCAGGGGAAGAGACATTGGAAAAGGTGGTCTGTGAAACGGAAGTTGAAATAAAAAACGCAGATGGATTACATATGCGCCCTGCGATGCAGTTTGTTGATATTGCAAATAGGTTTGAAAGTGAAATCACCGTCAGCAATGCTGATACAAATGTTGACGGCAAGAGTATTATGCAGATGAGTATGCTTGCTGCAACTTGTGGCAGCAAGCTAAAAATCAGAGCGGAAGGTCCGGATGCTCAGGAGGCAATTAATGCTTTGTGTGAGCTTGTGGAAAAGAAACATTTCGATGAGCCTATGCCTGGAAAATAGCCTATGACAGACATTCAAAGGACCAGTGTGAGAGCTGCATGATGGAAATCAAAAAGGGAATAGCTGTTTCGCCGGGCATTTCTATTGCTAAGTCGCTGATTATTGATTCCGAAGATTATCTGATTCCTCGCCGGTCTATAGACACTTCACAACGTACAGATGAGATTCAGCGTGTGAGGGATGCCTTCAAAGATGCCATCGACGAATTAACGAGCCTTGAAGCAGCACAGGATCAAACCAGGGGCAGCAAAATAAAAGATATTTTCGCCGTGCATATGCGTTTTCTGCATGACAGAAGCCTGCGAAAGAAAGTAACTGATTTTATTCATTCTGAATTGGTGAATGCTGAATATGCCGTATCCAACACTCTTCGGGACATTGCGTCACATTTTACCAAGGTCAAAGACGCTTATATCAGCGAACGAGCGGCTGATATTTATGATATTGAAAGACGTTTGCTCAAGCATCTTCTCGGCAAAAAGCGTGAAGATGTCAGGCATCTGACGGAAGAAGTTGTGATAGTTGCTCGGGAGCTAAGCCCGATCCAGACTGCCGGCTTTAACAAGCAATTCGTCAAGGGTATCGCCAGTGATGCGGGCGGACGAACATCTCACGCGGCTATCGTCGCACGTTCTTTGGGTATTCCTGCCGTCGTGGCTCTCGAAGACCTAACGGCATTAGTCGAAGGGGGAGATACCGTTATTGTTGACGGCAATCGCGGCATAGTCATTGTAAATCCGGATGAGCAGACAATTCAGCAGTACCAGGAGTATTCGAAGGAATTTGAAGAGCTTGAACACCAGCTTGATGCGATAAGAGAAAAACCGGCCATTACTCGTGACGGGACTAAGATCACGTTATTAGGCAACATTGAGTTCCAGGAGGAGGCGGAAGTTGTTTTGCAAAAAGGAGGCGATGGTATAGGACTGTATCGCACCGAGTTTCTGTATCTTAATACCGAAACCGAGCCGACCGAACAAGACCAGTATCAGGCTTATGCCCAGACGGTGAAGGTTTTTGCCGATAGGCCTGTAGTAATAAGGACTTTGGACCTTGGGGCGGATAAATATACGCAAAGCAAACGTTTTGCGCCTGAGCCGAATCCGTTCCTGGGATTGAGGTCTATCAGATTTTGCCTGCAGAATCTGATGATGTTCAAAACGCAGTTGCGTGCCATATTGCGCGCCTCGGTGCTTGGTCATGTCAAGATCATGTTCCCGCTGATAACGAATCGCCACGAGCTAATGCAGGCGAAAATGATTCTGCACGATGTCATGGAAGACCTCGCCGATGAATCCATCGACTATAACAGAAACGTCCATGTCGGTATTATGATTGAAACGCCGTCGGCCGCCCTGACTGCTTACTCGCTTGCCAGAGATGTTGATTTCTTCAGTATCGGAACAAACGACCTTACTCAATATACACTGGCTGTGGACAGGGGCAATGAATTAGTTTCCACGTTGTATTCGCCTGCCGATCCTGCGGTGCTTCGACTTATCAGGACCGTCATTCAGGATTCGCACAAAGCGCAGATAGACCTGAGCGTTTGCGGCGAGGTGGCCTCGGAGCCGGAGTATGTTATGCTGCTGCTGGGAATGGGAGTCAGGACGTTTTCCCTGGCTCCGCCGATGATACCGGAGATCAAGCAGATCATTCGCTCGGTCACGATAGAAAACTGTAACAATGTGGCACGAAAAGTACTGAGCATGAACTCCGAACGGCACATTTCAAGCTACCTCCGCAGCGCTGCAAGAAAAATCCTGCCCGAAGCCTTTTAGTCGATAACTAGCCGGTTGTGATCGATAAATCAAAATTAATGATTCCCATTTCAGGGTGCCTTTACCGGATAAATTAAGTTCATGCCATAAATTGATATGGTATCATTTCAACCGGTATCCATAAGAACCTGCTTGTTTGTCATAAAAAAAGCTTGTTTTTCGTTTGCAGTTGAGCATAATTCTAAATTGTTTATGTCGATGGTATTAAGGAGATACGGATATAGAAACAGAGACTATCCTTTTGGTCATTAAATTCAGGATAGGAGGGAGCCTGAGATTTCTATCCCACGCCGAGACGCTCCGGGTCTTCCAACGGGCCTGCGTTCGGGCGGGTATAAATCTGAAGTATAGTCAGGGTTTTAATCCCCGTCCGAGGATGTCTTTACCTTTGCCGAGGCCTGTCGGAGTTGAATCGGAAGACGAATTGCTTGCTCTTCGGATGCACCGTGACCCGCCTCTCGTGCCCAGTGCCCCGTACGAGCGACGAACCACGAACCACGAACAACAAATTAGGGTTAATCTTTCTGCACAATTGCCGGAGGGCTGTGAGTTAATTTCGGTAAGTGTTGCCGATGCACATACTTCGTTTCAGCCTTGTTCGGCAACGTATGTTTTGGCGGTACGGCAGGAATATCTCGTCGAAAAATTAAGGGCAACAATTGAACATTTGTTGGCAAGCGAAAGTCTCAATGTACAGCGACGAATAGGCAAGAAAAACTCAAAACTTAAGAATGTAGATGTCAGAGGTTTTTTAAGCTCGATTGAACTGGACAACAGAGGTATAATTGTTGAATGTGGAATTACATCGGCTGGTTCGATACGCATTCAGGAAGTTTTGGAACTTCTGGGACTGGATGAGAAAAAACTGGCATCGCCGATTAGACGCACGTGTGTGCAATGGCAGGATGTGTGAGGTGAGAAAACAAAATACGATAGTTAAGGTGCTAATATGTCAAGAGAGATGTTGTTCAATGTAGCCGAGAGTGAAGAGTGCCGAGTTGCGGTCGTTGAGGATGGCCAGCTTGAGGAGCTATATGTGGAAAGAGCAAGTTTGGGCAGCCACGTCGGTAATATTTATAAGGGAAAGGTCGCGAACATTGAATCCGGCATACAGGCGGCGTTCATAGACTTTGGTGTAGGCAAAAATGGTTTTCTGCATATAAGCGACCTGCACCCCCGGCATTTTTCCGGCACCAGTGACAGTTCAGCCGAAAGTATTGGCCGGCGAAAATCCCTGAAGGATCGGCCGCCTATACAGAAGTGCCTTCGAAGAGGGCATGAGATTGTCGTTCAGGTGACAAAAGAAGGATTAAAGGCCAAAGGTGCTACACTCAGTACATATCTTGCTCTGCCCGGAAAGTATCTGGTTATGCTGCCCTGGATGCGGAAGCACGGAGTTTCACACAAAATTGACGATGAGGATGAACGTAAAAGACTTCGGGAGATTTTTGAGCAGTGTAATCCTCCGAAAGGGCAGGGTTTTATCATAAGGACGGCAGGGCAGGGATGCTCGAAAAGGGAAATACTAAATGATTTGAAGTATCTCAGGCGATTGTGGAGGGCTATTGAAGCACGGATAAATACAGAAAAAGCGCCTGGTGAGCTTTATCAGGAATCGGATTTGGTCATCCGGGCCCTCAGAGATGTGTACAACAGTAAGATAGATAAAATAATGTGTGATTCGGAGAACGTAGTCCGTAAAATCCGGGATTTTTTCTCCATAGCAACACCGCGTTTGAAAAGAAAGGTGGTATATTACGAGGGCAAAGTCCCGCTGTTTTATAAATATCGGATAGAGGATGAGATTACAAAAGTCCAGTCTCGCAAGGTTGAGCTTAAAGGCGGCGGCTCTATTGTGATTGAGCAAACCGAGGCATTGGTATCGATTGATGTCAACAGTGGGCGGCACCGCAAGCAAAAAAGCGCTGAGCAAACAGCCTACGAGAGCAATTTAGAGGCCGCAGAGGAGATTGCCCGTCAGCTTAGATTGAGAGACCTTGGGGGGCTGATAATTTGCGATTTCATTGATATGCGAAGTACCAAGCACCGTAAGGCCGTTGAAAAAGCCTTTCGAACGGCTGTCAGGGCCGATCGTGCTCGCACGAAAATATTGAGCATAAGCAGATTCGGCATAGTGGAAATGACGCGGCAGAGAATGCGTCCTTCGTTGCAATCCAGCACTTATCTGGCATGTCCGAATTGCGCAGGAACGGGTTTTGTCAAAAGCCATGAGTCACTTGCACTTGAGTTTATCAGGCTGTTGAACCTCTCATCCTCGAAGGAGCAGATAAAGCGAGTTGAACTGTTTGTCTCATCGGAAGTGGCTGACTATCTGCAGAATCTCAAGAGGGCGTCGATTACACAGATAGAACAAAATAGCGGCAAACGTGTGATCATCCATTCTTCGTCGGATTATTCCGGCGAAAAACACGATTTAGTCTGTTACAACGCGAGGGGAAGTATCGTCAAATTATAGGCTTGCCTATCACACTTGTTAAGTAACATACTGATTAAATAAAAGCTGAGTTGCAACGCAAATAGCAGCTTATAGAATTTGGCTTGACGGGGTGCATTGCTTTGATAATACTGTAGTCAACTATTACGTTTGCCGTTGTAAATGGAGGTACAGATAATAAGTGGAACTTGACCTTGAATATGCACGAAAAGTTATCGAAGCTGAAGCCGATGCAATAAGTTCTCTGACGCCGATTGTTGATGCGTCTTTTACAAAAGCGGCAGAGATGATTTATAACTGCACTGGCTCATGCATAGTAAGCGGTATCGGAAAAGCAGGCATAATTGGACAGAAGATAAGCGCCACTTTAGCCTCGACCGGCACTCCGAGCCATTTCCTTCATCCTGCCGAAGCCGTACATGGTGACCTGGGCAGATTACGACAAAACGACGTGGTAATAGTTCTAAGTTATGGCGGCGAAACGGATGAAGTTACTCGATTGATAAATCTGGTCAAACAATTGGGGATAAAACTAATATCAATAACCGGCGAGGGCAACTCAACTCTGTGTAAACACAGCGACGTGACGCTGTGTATGGGTCAAATGAGTGAGGCTTGTCCGCTCGGTGTTGCACCGAGTGTTTCTACGACTTGTATGTTAGCGGTCGGAGATGCTCTTGCCTTCACGGTAATGAAGGCAAGAAATTTCAGCGTCGAGGACTATGTAAGGTTTCATCCGGGTGGTTCACTTGGCACGAAATTAATGACGGTTGAACAATCGATGATGTTCAGGCCGGGCGAAAAACTACCTATCGCTGATGCTACTGATACAATAAAACAGCTACTTGAAAAGACAGGCGATGTAAAGCGGCACGGAGCCGTAATGATTGTCGGCAGAGATAAGAAATTGGCGGGGATAATTACTGATGCTGACCTTCGACGTTTAATTACAAAACACGGAAACCGTTGTTCTGAGTTAAAAGTCAGTGATGTTATGACAGCCAATTGCAAAAGAATTCGAGCTGACGCTCTTGCTGCCGAGGCGACCGCTCTTTTCCATAAGTATAGAATTGATGAACTTCCGGTGGTTGATCCTGATGACAGGCCGGTTGGGCTGATCGATGTGCAGGATATCGTAACAATAAAAGTTGTAGGATGAAACTTTGTATTGCGTTGTGTGTAATGCGTATCGCGATAACGCAATACAAGATGCAAAATGATGGCAAACCTTGCAGACATACAAATGCTGGTTCTTGATGTCGATGGCGTTCTGACCGATGGTACTTTGATAATCAACGCGGACGGCAGTGAAAGCAAGTTTTTTAACTCGCTGGATGGTCATGGGATTCGAATGTGGCAAAGGGCAGGTCTCAAGGTTGCCTTGCTGAGCGGCAGGGCTTCGGAGCCGACAAGACGCCGGGCCGACCAATTGCAGATAGAATACGTGTTCGAGGATTGCCACTATAAACTGCCCACGCTCGAGAAATTCCTTGACCAGCTTGGTCTTTCACCGGAGGCGGTGGCGTATATCGGGGATGATTTGACGGATTTGCCGGCAATAAGATATGTCGGATTTGGAGTTGCCGTTGCCAATGCGGTCGATGAGGTGAAAAAATATGCCGATTATGTCACTACCTGTACCGGCGGAAACGGCGCAGTGCGAGAAGTAATAGAATATATTCTGAAAAATACAGGAAAATGGCAGGAGCTTATGAAAAGGTACCTGCCCTGACAGCTATACGAGGTTATTTAAGTGCGTAAGATTTTCATAGGATTGGTTTCGTTTGCCGCTGTGGCAGGGGCGTTTCTACTGTACAGCCTTGTAGATAAAACTCCACTCATTGATACTGACACAGGAACCGGATTAATTGGACTTGCCGACAGCAACTTCGGTGATTTTGGTGATGCAAATGAAATTGGAAAGATCGGAGATGTAGGAATTGGAACTACCGAAAAGGCCTATTATGTAAAACGCAATGAAAAAAACGAAATTATCGGTGAGTTTGGATTCGAAGTACTTCTGCACTCGGAAGGTGATATATGGGAGCTTAAAAAACCATATCGGAATATTTACAAGCCCGGTTTCACATGTTACATGACCGCCGATAGGGGGAGCGTTGAAGTTGAAACCGCCGCCGGCAGCACAACTCCGAAAGATGCGGCATTTAGCGGAAACGTGGTCATTCATATTCTGCCTGGAAAATCAGGCGATGTAAAAGAAAGCACAATTTATCTTGATGATCTTGTGTTTCTCAGCGATAGGTCGCAACTGGCGACAGGAGGGCCGGTCACCGTTGTTTCAGAAGATTTTCAAATGGTCGGCACCGGCATGGAACTGATCTATAATGATGTGCTGAATCGGCTTGAACTTTTTAGAATATTTGATTTGGAAAGTTTACTCATTAAACTCTCGCGGACGGTTTTAAGTGCTCAAAGGCCAGCCGATGATTCAACCGATTCTGATATTGAAGTTACAACTCTTTCTAATGTTGAAGTTACAACCCTGCAACCGGATGAAACTGCCGACGCCGGTGATTCTCAAGAGCCCGAGCAGGAAGAAAACCAATACTACAAATGTCTGTTCAGCAAGAATGTTTTGATTGACACTCCTGAAGAGCTTATTTTCGCTGCCCGGGAAGTCCTTATCAATGACATATTCTGGTCTGAAGACTCAACTGCAAAAAACACTGCGGCGGACACCTCATCTGATAGTGACGCCAATGCGCCTGTCCTTGCTGTTACAGATTCGAACGAGCCCAATGAACCTGATCTTGCTTTCACAGATACAGGTGAGCCCAATGAGCCATCTGAACAGCTTTTTGAAGTCACTATAACCTGTGACAACGGTATCACCATCGCACCAAGAGACCTGGCTGTAGAGCCGGAAGACTTTACGGGAGCTGCTTTGGACGACGAATCGATTGTTCTTGCTCAGGATATACTTGATAAGGCTGCAGGACGAACCACGCTGATGACTAAGAGGATTGACTATAATGCGCCCATAGGTGATGCACTTGCCACCGGCCTGACAGAACTTACATTTTACACCGAAGACTCGAACATCTCCGATCCAAATCAGAATGTCTTTCCGGTCAAGGTAACCGCGCAGAAAAAGGCCAGGTTCTTAAAGACGGCCAACCAGGTCATCTTCGAGGGTGATTGTTTGTGTACTATGCCTCAGAAGGATTTGACTTCGGAAAAAAATATCACGCTTTCGTCTCCCGAGCTAACCATCAATCTTCCCGAGAGCAAATCCGAACAAACATCAACACTGCCGGATATGACTGCTGCCGGTCCGGCAGAGCTAATTTTCTATGTTGAGGATTCAAATGCTGCAATGGCCGGCGGAACTGCGGTGCCGATCAAAATTACCGCCCAAAAACAGGCCCGGTTCTTATCAGAATTGGATCAGGTTATCTTCGAGGGCGAATGCCTGTGTAAGATGGGTTCTGAACAGATAAGTAAAGATCAGAATTTTCAGCTTAAATCACCGATGCTTACAGTAAACTTGCCCAAAGAAAAATCTGAACAATCATTCGCTTTAACCGATATTATTGCAGCCGGTCCGGCCGAGCTTGATTTCTATGTCGATGATATGACCGGTGCACAAGCGCCCAATGAACCATTGCCGGCGAAGGTTACCGCTCAGAAACAAGCACGATTTTTGTCCTCTACAGAGCAGGTTATCTTTGAAGGCTCATGCCGGAGCACAATCCTTCGTGAGGACCCGAATTATCTGGAAGAATTCACGCTACTCTCGGAAAAAATGACTGTGGATTTACCCAAAGACGCAAATGACCGGCTTGCTGCAACTGCTGCCGGCGTTAAGCATCTTACTGCCGAAGGCGGAGTCGTGACACTGGCGGCGATTAAAAAGGCAAAAGCAGACACGATACAGGCTCAGGACCGGGAATCTGAGAGAAAGTTGAGTGGAATCGAGATAAAATGCAGCAGAATAGATTATAGTTCAGAACAGCAGTTATTTTTGGCGACCGGACCGGCCCTGGTGAAGTTAAATAATACCGAGATAAAAGATCCGAACGAGCAGGGTGGGCAATTCGGTTTGGGAAAATATTGGTGGGCCGTGGTTGAAGATTGTAATAATTTGAAGTACCTGCCGAAAGAGAATCAAATTATAGCTGATGCAGAACCGGACAAAACGTTGATTATTAAATATATTACTGTTGAAGACGGTCAGTACGGTCCGGTGATATTGGCTACGGCAGGTCACGTCGATATCAAGCTGATGGAAACTGCGGATGGTCAAACTGAGCTTTCGACGCTCTTTGCCTCGGGAGGAATTGATTATAAGGATAATGGCAATCGTTTTCTTGGCAGTGAATTGTTCTTTAACCACGAGCAATCTTTGATTACGGTGACAGGTGACCAGACTCAGCCGTGCTACTTTAATGGTTCCCTCGTTGATGGAATTAAGTATGACTTGAAAACCCGCAATGTCGAAGCTCAGGTCGTCGGCCCCGGCGCGCTGAAAATCAAAAGATAAAGGTAGAATTAGGCGAAACTCAAACGATAAGTCTTGGACCTGTGTGTAAATCACGTCGTTGTTGTTGCGTTAATATTTTTTAATTTTAGTCTGATATGCACACATCATCTGTTGTTTCGATTGAAAAGGAGTAATCGGAAAATGAAGGCACTCACATTACTCATCTCGACATTTCTGCTTGCCGGCGGATATTCAACAGCACAGGAGCGGGACATAAGACAGGTCATTTCTGCCGGAGGAAAACGTCTCGATGTGCCCAAAGAAGTGATGAACGAAATCTATGACGAAATAAAAACGCCGTTTAAGTACGGCATCATTCTCAAAGGCGACGACGGCAAAAAGATTGACTGCCCCAGCGTGTTCCGGTACGGTGACAACTGGTACATGATGTACGTCTGTATGAACGAAGTCGGCTACGAAACACATCTGGCCGAAAGTCCTGACCTATTGCACTGGAAGAAACTTGGCAAGATACTGTCATTTCGCAAGGACGGCTGGGATAAGTGGCAGGCCGACGGCGGCCTGGCCCTGATAGACTACACCTGGGCGGGCACATGCGAACTGCAGAAATTCGACGATAAGTACTGGCTTTCCTATATCGGCGGAGCGAAGCAGGGCTATGAGACGGACCCGCTGGCCATCGGCATCGCCTGGACCACAAATCTCACCGAACCAATCGAATGGACCCGTATTCCGGAAAATCCCGTTCTCTCGCCGCAACAATCTGACACACGTAATTTCGAGAAAAAGACGCTTTACAAAAGCAACATCATCCGGGACAAGTCCGAATCATTGGGTTTCCCCTTTGTCATGTTCTACAATGCCAAGACAAAGAACGGCTACGAGAGGATCGGGATGGCGGTATCCCCGGACATGATCCACTGGAGCCGCTACGGCACAAAACCTGTTGTCGCCAACGGCGAAAAAGAAGAACGCGGCATAAGTGGTGACCCTCAAATCGTCAAAATCGGTGACATCTGGGTCATGTTCTATTTTGGCGCCGGCTGGAAGCCAAAAGCATTCGATACGTTCGCCTGCTCCTACGACCTGGTGCACTGGACAAAGTGGCAGGGGCCGCACCTGATAGAACCATCCGAGCCCTGGGACGAAACCTACGCTCATAAGCCCTGGGTCATTTGTTACAAGGGAATCGTTTATCACTTTTACTGTGCGGTTGGAAATGAGGGAAGAGTTCTCGCCCTGGCCATCTCGAAAGACCTGCGGACACAAACAGATCAGTGAATTTAAATCCCACCAAATAAAACTTTTCAGCGCCAGGTGCGATAAAGCTGAATTTTTTAAAGAATACGTACTTCCTACAATTGACAGATGCTGTTTTTTTGTCATACTTGGTTTTAGTTGAGATCAAGAAGTCGTAGGTATTCAATTTTTTTTATTTCAAAGGGAATCGCGTATGAGAAAGCATCGATATATTATTCGGGCGGCTCTGATTGTTGTACTCCTGCTTATACATTCTGCCAACACAACACGAGCAAGCGAGCCGAACTGGCCGCAGTTTCGCGGGCCTGGTGGTCTTGGAATTGCCCCGGACAATCAAACTTATCCGACTGAGCTGGATTTCTCGCGTAATCTTCTCTGGAAGACAGAGGTTCCGAAAGGACACTCGTCTCCGTGTATTTGGGGAGATAGCATCTTCATCACTGCCCGTTCCGGTAAGAGCCTTGAGACGATTTGCATAGCTCGTGGAAACGGCACAATCAAGTGGCGTAAGGCTTTAGAGCCCAAGAGGATGGAAAGAATCAGCGGTTTTAACAGCCATGCTACTCCAACACCTGTATGCGATGGAAAGAAAGTGTACGTTTACTTCGGCTCGTTTGGTCTATTAGCCTATGATGTGGAAGGCAGTGAGTTGTGGAGGAAACCGCTTCCCAATCCTTATATCGGGTACGGCTCTGCGTCATCACCGGTGCTGGCAAATGACATGGTTGTCATTAATTGTGATTCACGGAAAGGAGCGTATATACTCGCCGTGGATCAGGATACAGGAGAAACGATATGGAGGCAAGAGCGCCAAGTGCATGGATTAGGATGGGCGACCCCGGTACTGTGGAAACACAGAAACGAACAGGAACTGGTTGTCCATGGTGTGGGTCAACTGATCTCTTATGACCTCAAAGACGGTCGCAAGCGCTGGTGGTTTGACTTTTTACAGTCAACAATGACCGGGGCTGCTTTGACTCCTGTTTACGCAGGAGATACACTTTTTGTAGCCGCCGCGGTCGGTAGAACCGGTGACCCTGTCAATCCCGTAGAGTTGCCCGATTTCAAGGAGCTTCTCGAAATGCATGATAGCGACAAGGATAATCGCCTCGTACAGGCAGAGATTCCCGAAGATCTGTCATACATATACCGCAGAGGACCTGAGTTGACAGGAGTAAGAAGCCATTTCTCAGAACTTGATACTGACAAGGACGGTGCTATCAGTAAAGCGGAGTGGAACAAAGTGGTGATAGATATTAAAAAAACTCCACCCAAACAGTTCGATGCCCTTTTTGCGATCAGTGCGGGTGGGAAAGATAATATGAGCAAGTCGCTCGTGAAGTGGACTGCAAATGAAGGGATCGGGCAAGTTTCATCGCCTCTGTTTTACCAGGGACGGATTTATTTAGTCAAGCATGGCAGCAATGTTACATGTTACGATACTAAAACAGGAGACAAAATATATGGCGATAGAGCTGGTCCAAGAACATATTACTTTGCCTCACCGGTTGCGGCTGACAATAAGATATACTTCTGTTCAATGAACGGCGTTATAATCGTCGTACAAGCCGGAGACAAGTTCAAGATATTGGCGCAGAATAAAATCGGAGAGCGCATTTACGCTACTCCTGCTCTGGTGGATGGAAATATTTATTTACGCACCGACAAGAACATGTATACCTTTTACACCAAGGACGACTCTGGTAAAAAACCGCTTGATATCGTCGTTAAGGTAGAAAATGATCAGGCTAAGACGCTCTATGAGGCGGCGGCTGATGGTGACATCGAACTTGTTAAATCACTCATTTCCAGCGGAGCTGATGTCAATGCAACAAACGATTGGGGCTGGACGCCCCTGTATGTTGCTGCCGTCATCGGCAATGGAGACATAGTGAACCTTCTTATTGCCAAGGGCGCCCATGTCGATGAACCAAACCAGCCGCGCGAGACACCCCTGCACTTAGCGGTTAGTAACGGCCATAGGGACATTGTGGAGCTACTGATTGAAAAGGGCGCTGATTTTCGTGCGGCAGACGAGGATGGAGTTACGCCTCTGCATACAACCGCAGAGCATGGCTATATAGACATTGCAACACTGCTTATTGATAAAGGTGCTGATGTTAATGCAAAGGACAAATGGATTTGGACCCCTCTTCACTATGCCTGCTGGAAAAACCATAAAGACACGGCAGAATTCCTTATCACCAAGGGTGCTGATTTTCGTACGGCAGACGAGGATGGAGATACACCTCTGCATACAACCGCAGCGCAGGGTCATATTGACATTGCGACACTGTTGATTGATAAAGGGGCTGATGTTAATGCCAAAAATAATTCCGGCCAGAGTCCTTTGCATTTAGCTTTCCAGAGAGGCAACAAGGAGGTTACAAAGTTGCTTATAGACAAGGGTGCCGATATAAATATGAAAAACAGGAACGGCTTGACGCCACTGCATCTTGCTGCCAGAATCGGTCTAAAAGACGTTGTAGAACTGCTTCTAACAAAAGGTGCTGATATTAATGCCGGAAACAATTCCGGCCAGACACCTTTGCATTTAGCTTTCCAGAGAGGCAACAAGGAGGTTACAGAGCTGCTTATAGAGAAGGGTGCCGATATAAACATTAAGGATAATAACGGCTTGATGCCACTTCATCTTGCTGCCGGAAGCGGCCAAAAAGACGTTGTAGAACTGCTTCTAACTAAAGGTGCTGACTTTAAAGCACAAAATAGCGGCGGCCGCACTGCCGTAGGAATAGCTAAAGAGAAAAATCATACGGAAATCGTTGAGCTTTTACGCAAGCACGCAAATCAATCAGGTGACACTAAGGAGATTATGACATTCTACGATTATGCGGCTGTAGGTGATATAGAACAGATCAAATCATTTGAATCCAAAGGTATGGATATTAATGCAAAGGCGCAGGATGGGATGACAGCATTGCACTGGGCGGCCATAGGCCATAGGAACGTTGCAGAGTATCTCATCAGCAAGGGGACCGATATAAACACTAAGAATAATAACGGCTGGACACCACTGCATATTGCTGCCAGAAGTGACCGAAAAAATGTTGTAGAACTACTCATTTCCAAAGGTGCTGATATAAACACAAAGAATAATGACGGCTTGACGCCACTGCATCTTGCTGCAAGGAGTGGATGGAAAGACGTTGTAGAACTGCTCGTTGCTAAAGGAGCCGATACGAATGTAAAGAACAACGCAGGTCGGACGCCACTTAATCTTGCAACCAACCGAGGCCATACCGAAATAGTCGAACTTCTCCGCAAGCACGGAGCAAAAGATTAAAAAGTCCTAAATATGGCTCAATTTTTATAAGCAGATACATACAACTTTGTTACAAACTGAAAGCTCGTTATCTGCCAATTTTATAAAAAAGCTCATTTTATAAGTGCTTTTATCTCATCAACTTGTAAATTTCGATAAAAATGTAAACATTTTGCACTAAACGGCTCCGCCGCAGGTTTTTTCATGGATTCGTGGGGTGATTTCTT
>CAZFOQ010000059.1:0-5364 GCA_964520535.1 uncultured Pirellulales bacterium
CATGAAAAAACCTGCGGCGGAGCCGTTTAGTGCAATATGTTTACATTTTTTATGAATTTTTTAAGTCCCTGATATAAAAACACTTATGAAATGATTGTTTTTATAAGATAGGTATATAACGAGCTTTTGGATTGTAGCAAAGTTGTAGGTGTCAACTCGCGAAAATAGAGCCATTTTGGGTCTCATCTGTATACGCAAAAATCATCCCATTAGCATTACGATGTAGAGGGATGAGGAAGTGTATGCCATACACTGAGATGGAAAACATATAGTAGTTTGAACATGTGATTTTCAAAATATGCAGGCCCAAAGGGACAAATATCTAATCAATCTTCTGGTCTGAGATATAAAGAATCATGAGCCCGTAAGGATTCCACGTATGAAATGTAAAAGTTAATTAATATTAACTCCTATCATTAGTCCGATAAACTGACTATAGAGGTTGCCCATTTAGAAATGTGGGTTTCACTGTATTTTCTTCGCATATTATATCTCTTTTGATATATTATACCCTTACAGTAACAATAAGAAAGGAACTTTAATCATTTTATGTGTAAGCTTTTTTACGGTTAAATTTATCTGGCTTTGGTTGCTGTTAATTCTGATAATGTTTTTAAATTTAGAAACTTTGACTCTCTTGCAGTTTAACACTGTTATTTTTCAGCTATATGCGTAAATATTATTTCAAGTAAATTTAAGGAAGAAAGAAGATATATATGAGTTCATCGAGACCGTTAAAAGCTTTCGTGTCTTCTTTTCTGCTTTTTTTCACAGTGGTTACTTTCGCAGAAGATAGCAGGGATAGTAAACGAACAGAGATAGAAAAAGCATTGGAAAAGTCGCAGAGTTCAATTGTAAGCACAACTTCGTTAGATGAAGTGACTATTCCTGAGGACACCACTTCTCGCTTCTTGGTCAAGGAATTACAAATATCAGGCAATAATCTGATATCAACCATAGAGTTATTAGAAAAACTTCCCACAGCTTATATTGTTTCCATTCAAGAAGATGATAGGTTAGTGAAGCAGATATACGATTTCAGAGTTCTACGTGACTTAGTTCGCTGGCCTGGCAGGGAACGGGAAGTATCTTTGAAGACAATTCAAGGAATGACAAAGTACATCTTATTGACATACCAGGAAAAAGGTTATGTCGGTATCTATGTATATGTTCCAGTGGAAGCAGTCACGGATGAAGATAAATTTGTGGATGAAATTCTGCCTATAAAAGTTCTTGAGGGCAGAATAGCAGAAATGTCGATAACAAGATATGATTTTGATCGACAACCACAGGAAAAAGAATTTTTAGATAGCTCGGCCTTTAAATCATGGTCCCCGATAAGAGAAGGTGATGTGATCCAAAAGAAAAAACTGGATGATTTTGTTCGACTGCTCAATCTTAATCCCGATCGATATATATCTCCGGTGATATCAAGAAGTATTGAGCCCAATGCACTTAATTTAAGCTATGATGTTTATGAAACAAATCCATGGCATTGGTATATTCAAACGGACGATTCCGGCACAAAAGACAGACAATGGAGTCCAAGGATAGGTTTTATTAATACCAATCTCAGAGGTGTGGATGACAGACTCTCTGTCATGTATCAGGCACCCTGGGAAAAGGGTATAGAAGAGGAATACGCCGTATTCGGAAGTTATGATCTTCCCATCATGTCCCCTCGATTGCGCCTGAATCTTTATTCTGGCTACAGCCAATTCGATGTACCGGCTGCCGGTATCAATTTTCTTGGAAATGGTTCATTTTACGGCAGCAAATTGAGTTACAACATTTTCCAGAGAAACGGTTGGTTTATTGATATGACAGGAACGGTTAGTCACGAAAGAAGTAAAGTTACGCCATCAATCGGTCTGACCAGCGATGTTGATATGGATCTGTGGAGTTTGGGAGTAAATCTCCATCGTTCAAACGATATGTCGAATACCTCCCTTACATTCAACAGAAGCGAGAGTATGGGCGGTTCACGCAAGCGCAGGTTTGAGGACGCGCGCGTGGGTACGGATCCTGATTTCGCTATCTATGATTTAACAGCAAGCCACAGCCGGTATTTAGATAATGCCAAGGTTCACAGAATATCGAGTTCTTTCAGGTCAATCACTTCAAACAAGAGATTAGTTCCGGCAAAGATGACCACATTTGGAGGACTTTACTCCGTCAGAGGATATGAAGAAGATGAAATTGTTGCTGACGGGGGAATTCTTCTATCCGGTCAGTATGAGTTCGACCTTTTAAAGCTAAATATGCCCAAATCGGATCAGCAGAATAATCTTGAGCAAAAAGCGGTTAAGAAACAGATGCTAAGGAAATTAACTCCATTAGCTTTCATTGATTATGGCCGCGCCAAGATCAAGCATCCTATTGCCAGTGAGCAGAGAGCTACCGAGCTTTGTTCGGTAGGAATTGGCACAATAATCGAGGTTGAGAATGATTTTAATGCCGGGATATATTATGGATGGGCACTTCGTGGTACGGAAGAAACTCATAGGGGAGATGGACGTCTGAATATGAGCTTTATAATACGATTTTAAATTTTTTTTAGAATTCGTTTCGGATAATGTTTGTATGAGATAATAATATTTATTTCTAATATAACAAGAAAAGAGGAGATATGAAACTCTTTACACAATCATTGACAAAAAGGAAGGGCGACAGGCGGGCTATTGAACGCTTCTTGATGTATGCTGTGTGTTTCAACCTCTTGATTTCGGCAGTAATTGCCGGACCTGAAGGGGCCGAAGTTGTTAATGGTCAGGTTTCATTTCAGCAGAATGGTAACAACACAGTAATAACCGCATCCAACAAAGCAATCGTCAACTACAGCAGTTTTGATATTGCCCGGCCTGAAATTGTGGAATTTATCCAGCCAGACAGTAGTGCCTCAGTATTGAATAGGATCCTCTCGTCAAATCCAACGCACATTGATGGTACGCTCCTTGCTAACGGCAGAGTGTTCTTCGTTAATCCTGCTGGAGTCTATATCGGTAACGGGGCCAGAATCAATGTCAACCAGTTAGTTTCTTCGGCGCTCAATATTTCTAATACGGATTTTATAAATGGACACTACAACTTTGCAGATGGTGAAGGTGCTGTAATCAATAGCGGCGATATTAGTGCCGAACAAGTGTATCTGATTGGAAAGCAAGTTACAAATTCCGGGAACATAAGCTGTCCGGCTGGATATGTGGTCATGGCTGCCGGAGACAGAATATTTCTCGGCGAGCCTGGCACTGATGTTGTCCTCGAAGTCCAGGGGCAATCTTTATCCGGAGCGACTAAGCCGATAGAGCCGGGGCCGGGTATCCTTAACGAAGGTGAGGTTGAGGCAGCAGGCGGAATAATAGCCCTTGCTGCTGCAGGAGACATCTATTCCCAAGCTATCTCAAATGTCGGTTCACTGTCGGTTTCTAACGAAACCGGAGAAACCGGACAGATAAAACTTGCCGCCGCTAAAGGAACGGTCAGCAACACCGGCATAATCGAGGCCTCTGGCAACGAAGGCGGACAGGTAACGATAGAAGGGGCTCGGGTCGGGCAATTCGGGACAATCCATGCCGACGGCACCATCGGTGATGGCGGCAATGTGAACCTGACGGCCAGTGAGGTGGTTGCCCTTAGTTCGGACAGTCTGACAACCGCGAATGCCGGTCTTGAAGGTAATGGTGGAGAGGTCATCGTGTACTCGCCGGATACGGCACTATTCCGGCCGGAAGCAAAAATCGAAGCAAAAGGAGGGACCGGATCGGGCAACGGCGGTTTCGTTGAGATCTCCGGCAAACAGCATGTCGAAATCTTTGGCGGAGTCGATACAAAAGCAGTGAATGGTGAGAACGGCATACTCCTGATTGATCCGACAAATGTGACTATTACGGGTATTGATGCGGGCGGCTCCTGGAGCGGCGGAAATACCGGAACATGGACGCCGAGCGCATCAGGCAGTGTCGCAAACGTTAACACTGCCCTGGCAAATGGAGATGTTATTGTTACCACCAACAATTCACTGGCCCCTAATCCCGAAGAAGACGGTGATATTACTGTTACAAGTACTGTAACAGCATCAGCAAATGCCAATAATTTAACGCTCCAGGCGGCAGATGACATTATTTTAAACGCCGGTATTAATATGTCTGCGGGGACTGGAAATTTGACACTAACTGCCGACTGGGACGGTGGGGACGTGGTTTCAGATGGCGATGGTGCAATTCTTAATGGAGGGGGCACCATTACAATGGGTACCGGGGATCTTCTTCTTCAGGCTGGAAGTGGTATTGGGTCTTCTGGCAATCCGATTGAAACCGCCGGTTTGACTGATGTTGCTGCAGCAACGACAACAGGAGGCATTTATATAAATAACAGTACTTCCGGTATTGTTAACGTTTCTAATGTTGGTGTTATAGTTGGGCTTGACGCCGGCGCAGGTGATATCTCAATAACGAATACCGGTCGTGATATTACAGTGTCATCTGCAATTGATACTGACAGTGGCTCAGTGACGCTGGCAGGCGCATTCCTGGACATTGACGCTTCGATAAATGCAACCACTTCGATAAACCTTACAGCCGGTGCCAACCTTGATCTGGATGTCCCAGGCAATCCTGATAACATTATTGACGCAGGCAACGGCAATGTCACGTTGGATGCCTCTTCGGGAGACATCGTTGTTGCAAATAATAGCAACATTGAAATAAACACATCCGGTACTGTCAACGTAACTGCACAAACAATCGGCGCTGCGCCCAATGCATTACTTGACCTCGATGGAGCAACAGCCCTTGAGATCGAAGACAAAGGAGCAGGTGACATTTTCATTCGGGAACAAACTGCCAGCACAATCGCCTCTACAACAATCACTGTTGCCAATGCTATATCAGGCAGCATTAGTATAGACTATTTTGGTGTTAATACGAATGAAGTTGACATTGGCAACGGTCACATAATTAACAATGTGGATCTTTCTCATAATGTCAATTCCTCTTTTACCTATACTGCAACCTCGGGTGACATCAGCATTGACACAATCAATACCGGCACGAAAGAAGTAACCATAACTGCAGGCTCAGGAGCGATAGATAATGATACAGCTCCGAATGGATCGCCCAATATAGTGGGTGGGGAAATAAATTTAACCGCAGCATCTGGCGGCATAGGCAATACCAATAACTTGGAAGTCGATGCAGCTACGTGGTTGAATGCAGATTCGACTGTGGATAATTACAATATCAATATAGATAGCATTAGTGATATCCCCATTGGTCTGGTGGACGCCGGGAGTGGGAATGTGACCTTAAATTCAACCGGTTCTATCAATGATGCGACGGACGATACAACAGAAGATATTAGTGGTAC
>CAZFOQ010000059.1:5464-24426 GCA_964520535.1 uncultured Pirellulales bacterium
CGGATGTGGATACTTCCAGCGGTTCAATAGGTATCATATCCACTACGGGCGATCTCACCATCGGCGACATCGATGCTACCGGTACAGTCACACTACAGGCTACAACTGGCTCTATTAATGAAACAGGTGGAGGTGATGCTGCTGTTGATATTTCCGGCGATGCATTGACTCTGATGGCACTGGATGAGATCGGCGGAGCCGGAGAGCTTGACATTGAGACAACGGTGACGAGTCTGGAAGCATCATCGACAACTGGTGATATAGTGCTGACCGAGACCGACAATGTAACCTTGGGTGATGTCCAGGCTGCCACAGGTAATATAGTTTTACAATCCACAGGCGGTTTGATGACCCACCAAGTCGGTAAAATTATTACTGCCGGTAGCGGTTCTTTGACAATGCGGCAGAGGGATTCCATTGATACAAAGGATTTTACGTTTTCTAATCAATCAAATACCGACCTGACACTGGAAAGCTTCAACGGCTCGGTTACCTCAGATAATGCGCAAGCTGCAAACGCTGCAGACGAGTGGCAATCGATAACGGCAACGGCGAAGAACAACATCGAACTTCGGGGAACTGATGACATAAAGATTGGTGGCGATTTGACCTCTAATTCGGGTGGTGTATCAATTATTTCAGATAATGGCACAGTACGTACAGCAGGTGACAGCATCCTTGATAATGTTGCGATAACCGGCTACTCTAATCAAGCTGGCAGTATCGGTGTAGGACTACCCTTTGATAATGGACAAAAGGCGGCAATTCTAATTTCGAGTAAAGAGAACCTGACACTGGGCACAAGTGCCACTTTAAGTGCCGGCGGAGTATATGATTCAAGTAATGATGACCGTGCCAGTATCGGCTTTGCTACTTCAGGTCCTGATGCCGGCAACCCGATTGACGTAGCAATTTATGTGGGTAGTACTGTAGTACCGAAGGTCGATGTCCAATCGTTAGTCGCAAATATTGGGTCTAATGGGGCTATGGTTATTGATGCATCGGACACTGTTAGATTTGGAGATACATTTAAGGGTTCAGCTTTCAATGTGACGCACTGGTTGGAGGTTGTTTCGCGTGAAAGTACTACTTTGCAGGAAGTGATAAATGGTGATGGTGATTTTCCACCTCCCCGATTGCCTGATGCGAGCAATCCTGAGAACATAAGATCCTGGTTTGATGGAACATACGTCATACGAGGGAAAGCGTTATTTGCAGAGATACTTGCATTAATTAATCCTGTTCCGCTTGCACCGCCCCAGCCTTTGGAACCGGAGATTCGTGGCGAAGTGGAAGGGCCGGATATTGAAGCACTAATAGAGTTGTTGACTGAATTGGGAATCGGCGTTCAACCTTATGTAACAAACGCCTACGCGGACTCGCTCAGCACAGACCTGCGTCTTTACAAGGCGGCAGAAAAACTGCAGGAATTGATACCGATTCTTGAAGATGCAGATGGTACCGGGATGGCGGGATTGCGGGTGTCAGTTGCGAAGTTTTTCCCAACACTTGATACCTTGACCGAGAAGAATATAGCTTTATTCAGCCGGGAGTTGGAGGATCGAAGAGGTGACGGAAGCGATTATGACATTGCTGGAAAGTGCATCACGGCTTTAACAAAGTATGTTAATATTCTGGGCACTGAAATAGGCTGGCCGGTTGAAAAATCTTTGGAATTTGTTATGGGCAGGTATGTTCCGAGATTAACAGAAGGCGATGACATAAGGATTGCAGTTGTCCAAATGTATCTACAAAGAGCTTTTTGAATCTGAGCCGAATAACAACCAGAGCAACTACTCTCATCAATTGGTATTTGTGGGATATAAGACAGAACGTACCAAGTGTAGTTAGTTTTGACATCTTTTGCTTTTTAAACCGGCAAGGGGCATTTATCTGGCCGGCACAATAACGCGAAACCCAACATCGTTGTCCCTGTCACTGAAGAATACTATATAGTCCGAGACGTTTTCCAGAAGCACGTATCGCTGGGGTGACACACAGGAGCCGCCGCAAATGACAGACTGTGCATCGTCGTCGTTTTGACACCATTCCCACACGTTGCCGATCATGTCATAAAGACCCCAGGAATTTGGTCTATTTGCACCGGCTATAGACCAAACTGAATTATAGGTATCACTTGTATGAACGATTGAATTAGGGTCAAGAGCCCTATCCTGTAGATAATCTTCAATCGCTCCAATCGGTGCGACCGGCAGTGGCGGTACTTTTCTGTCTTTTTCGCGGCTCCACTCGCTCGCCGCTTTTTGCCAGGCAGGCCCCCTGACATGGGCATAATTTCCAATCTCTTCGATATTATTACCCCATGGCATTATATTGCCCGTGCCGGCTCTGCAGGCATATTCATGCTGTGTGGCATTAGGTAATTGTCCTTTAATCCATTGGGCATAAGACTGAGCACCAAAGTAAGTCACCCAGGTTACAGGATGATCGGCCTGACCTTCGTCAATTACAAAAGCTTTTTCTGATTCATCCCATTTGATGGCAGTCGGTGGCGTGTTTGCTACTGTGCATTGTATCAGGTTATTGTTGGTCTGATCAGTAAATATTGACCATCCAGGGAGGTTGGGGCCACCTCTTTTGGCTCCATATTTTTCGAGGAACAACCGGTATTGCCTGTTGCTTGTTTCATGTATCGCCATATAAAAAGGCTCACTGTGTCCAGGACCGGCGGGAATCAATACCAATACGACCGTTGGATCAATTGTTGACCTTACATATCTCGGCCAACCGAAGTTCAGAACATCATTACTATCGATCGTATAAAAGAAATCGAGCCATTCCCTCTGTTTGTTGTTAACTGCCGCTCTTATCTGCTGCCAGGCCGTGGACAATTGAACGGGGGCCTTATTGTTCACATCGATCGGCTCAAAATTCGACCGCAGGAAGTCTGTGGCGAAAATCAAACGCCCGTTATCGAGTTCCAACCGCCTGCAGTAATCGGGCCTCAGCCTCTTTTCAACTTCCAGCAGTTGATTCCAATAATTCTCGCATTGAGAAATCTCCCCTTTGTGTTTTTCTATAGGCGGCAGTTTCCGCATATCCTTGATTTTTTGCATCACACCGTCAAAGTCGTTTTTCAGGCTCTGGAGTTCCGTAAGATAC
This sequence comes from uncultured Pirellulales bacterium, assembly GCA_964520535.1. Lineage (GTDB taxonomy): Bacteria > Planctomycetota > Phycisphaerae > Sedimentisphaerales > Anaerobacaceae > JAFGPS01. The sequence continues at coordinate 8,588 of CAZFOQ010000059.1, forward strand.
TTCCCTTCCAGCTTATTCTGTAGTTCACCATTAATCTCAGTTTCAATATTGGAGAGTTTTTCTTCCCAGCTATATCGGCTGTCGTTGCGTGGATCTTCCTCCAATTTCTTGTAGTCTTGAACTTCCGTCAACCATTGGCCAAAGGTTTCAGTTGTTACGGGAGCGTCGGAATTGTAGACATCGCTCTCGGTGGAAAAGAGTGATTTTTCGATGTTGCCGGCTTGCCAGTCATCTCCTGCCAAAAAGTTCGAAATGTCCCTTGCCGATAATTCGGCCTTTTGACAATCGGCGAGAGAATCAGCAGGATTCAATGCGGCAGCAAATTCAATCAGTTTGCCAAGAACCCTGTCTTCTGACCGATTCTGATCAATAAACTCAATTTCATGTTTGAGAGCGGTACCAATGAGGACTTTAAACAAATCATCTCCACGTGTTTCGTTTCTGCCTCTAATCATTTCGAATTCTTTTTTCAGCCGATCCCGAATATTCCTGTCCTTTGTTAGATCTTCAAAATGGCTGGGCCACGATGTCTCAGGAAGCTGGCCGAGTCTTAGCCATGCGGCATATACTACCTCCGTATGTGAATCTGCCTCGTCGGCGGTATCCGTAAGTCTTTGGCTATCATTTTCGTTCTCGATGGCCTCAAGGTTATGCAGTCTGTTAAGTAATTCCGCTACTGCTTGTTCGACTCCTGAATCTTTGAGTATTTCAGCTTCTTTCCATGTCTCCCATAAGTATCTGATAGTGCCGTCAGCTTCCGGCGATTCGTCATCGAGTAGATAACAATCCTCTAATTTGTCATCAATCCTATTAAAGGCGGCTACGAGGTCACTTAATTCTTCTTGCCATTGTCTAAATTTAGTGAACTCAATACTGCACAGATCACCGAACGATGTATCATTTGTATCAGGGACTTCATCACGGAACGGGATACTCTCGACGATATTTTTTATCGTAGCTTTCCTTTCCTGCACAAAGATTTGTTCGATTTCCTTATTCCAACTTTTCTCAGTCAATTCTGTTTCAATATCTGAAGGTAATTCCTTTTGTAATATTTTATCTAATTCCGTCAGGTTATGATTTGTTTGGTCTATTCTGCGTCGGAGCTGTGAGTAGAGTTCCAAGTTTTCCTTAATCTTAGGAAGTGGATAATTTCCAAAAAAATTATCTCTCAATTGAATCCATTTTTCGTTGATTTCTTCCGCTCGTGCAATTGAGGATAGCTCCATGATACGTTGCTGGAATTCTTCGACTGTTTCTATCGCTTTTTCAATTCTTACTAAAAGCTGCTCAAGTGGCGGCTTAAGGGGATCAACACCTTCTAAAATCTGTGGCTCATTTTTCACTATAGGTTTAACTTTTCGAATCTCTTCAATTTTGGGACGTAATTGATCCATGTCCTGGGCACAAGCGTTAGCTTCCTGGGGATTGGAAATCAGTGCGATTTTCATATAACGATCGATGTCACTGGCCAGGTTAGTAAGCGCTTCGCTCGGATCGGGACGCAAGTAATAATACTGCTTTATTATCTCAAGCCTTTTAGCAAAAGTGAATTCGGTTGGTGTCTCTTCCGAGTCGTTTCCGTGGTCATTAAGGAAACTCTCCTGATCAATGTTTGTTTCCCAGTCCCTCTCAATAATCTCTGCAATATTCTGACCTAAACCCACGAATTTGTCAAGCCTGTCATTCAGTTCATGAACGTTATTTGCATCGGCAACCTGATTCGCGACATAAACAGAATCAAGCTTGGAAAGGATTGGATCGCGCAAGCTTTGAATAGTTTTCTCATAATTCGTAATGTTTTGAAGGGACAAATCAATACTTTTCAGTATGCCCTTTTGGTTGAATTCGAGGATTGTATCCACGGCCTTGACAATCGGTTTATTTGGTTCGGGTTTGATGCTTTCGATTAAATCAGTCAGATAATTGGCGGAATTCTGCCAGCCGCGGTTTTTGAACTTATTTGCAGCATTGGCCATCACGGCCAGTAAAAGCCATGCATTGGGTGAGTTTGGATCAAAGATGCTCACGATCTCTTCAATAGCTGTGAGAGCATCTTGCGTTTTCCGCCGCTCCGCATATTCTGGGTGGCCTATTATCTCATGTATATAGAGTTTCCCCTCGTTCAACATCACCTCATAAGGGTAAGAAGCTATTTTGATTTTTTCCGGGATGTTGACAAGTTTTGGATCCTCACTCCAAATAGCTTCCGTTCCCTGCTCCAAATTGTCACGTTCCGCCAAATCCTTGCGAAAGCCGTCAATCCAGGCCTGGTACTGTTTGCATAAGCTTTCCCATTCTGTTTTCTCCGGGGGAGGCGGACGCCGAAAGAATATAACCAAAACGGCGACACAAGCAATAATCATAAGCCCCGCTGCTATAAGCCGGCGAGACGAGAGGGCCGGTTTTGCCGTTTTGAGTGCAGCCAATCTCTCAATGACAGTCCCAAGTGTAACAGTGCCGGGCTGAACGGGTGCACTTAACAAAATATTGCACAGATTTCTCCAGCCGTTTGCTTGTTTACCCAGGGCGGCCCATTCCCTGGAATCGGGCACTTGCCATCCCTCAACCGTGGGAGCTGGTCGGTGTGTAATCAGTTCGTAGATTAACTCTGCGATGGCTCGCAGGTCACTGTCCCAATCTGCTTCACGATCGATTTGCTCATCTGATAAAGGATCTGACAGCACAAAGCTTGTTTGTGAGATATCTCCCGTTCCGGCAATCAGAATATTTGACGCTTTGAGATTACCATGTGGTCGATCGCATGCTTGTTTTAACTCTACAAGTCCCTTTATAATGGACTCGATGATCTTATGAAGAACCTGGTCGGTAAGTTTAATCCTGCCATCAATGAGTTGTTGGAGCGAACGGTCATATTTGTCTGTTATGTAAAATGCACCATCAGAAATTTCGCCACAGTCGTAAACGGATGCCCAATTTTGAGCGTCCCCGGCAGTAACTTTCTGTTGAATACGAGCACTGTTGAGAAATCGGCGTGACTCAGTTTTTGCTTCATCCTCTCCGAGGATCAAGGATGATGGCTGAGAAATCTTGAGGGCAAACTTCTCTTCGATACTGCCTAATTCCCGCCCACTATAGACAATAGTAAGGCCCGTTCGATTGAGTTCACGAACAGTCTCAAAGCGACCAAAGCGTGCCATTCAGCTTTTACCTTATCGGTAGTCTCAAAGGAGCTTGATATTAATCACGGTCCGAAGCCGGGATAGTTAAAGAAACTATATTGCCCTCTTCTATTCCGATATCGATTTTTTTCGTACGCCATCCCCAATGTTTTGAGTGGATTGCGGGTAGTCGCAGCCTTCTTGGGTCAGCATTGCCGATGCTATCAGTGTATACTCCAGGCAAATCCGCCAGAACAAATAAATATTCAGCTTTCCTTCCTTTCCATATACGCCGAATGGGATGTTTTTTACTAAGAGTTTTCGTGCACGGCCCTGTTCCAAATTTGATTACGCATGTGTACTCTTGAGCGCTTTTCCGCAGTTGATTTCCCGGTGTCCAATAATCGGTCATTGACATTGTTTCCCATAAGTCTCTCTCAAACCTATTCACTCCGACCAGATGAACCTCTACTGATTTATTGCAGATAGTATCACTTGCTATAACCTTGGTAACCCGGGCGCATCCCCCCGTTAGAAGACAAAAAAAGAACATTACAAATATAAAATATCTAAATCGTTTGGTTTTCATTTTTATCTCCCATAATTTTCTTACAATAATTGTATCGAGACTCATTTGGTTTAACAAGAACAACTTACATCGTATTTGAATCCATATTCTACTGATCAATCGTCAACTGTCAAATAACAATTATGTTGATATTACTAAAGTGTCTCTACTGGCTCCCCGATCTGCGTGACTTATCCTTTCACATTATGGCGTGACTAATACTTTTATTTGACTGGGCGCGATCTGGGCCCCGGCTGGCATGTTGGCATTCATGCCATTATGAGCCGATATCGAGGTTAAGTGAATAACAGGCTGACCCTCCACCTTGACTTTTGAGCTTCCCTTCTTGAAGGTGACCTTGTCCATGTTCCTGCCCGACATGATCCCTCCACTTGTTCCTGCTTCGTCTCCCATGGACCGCGGTATCTCGGATTTTAACGTGACGGCTTCCATTCCTACTAATTTGACTTTTTTCGATGTCTTTGTGGCCTGATTTAGCATGCCAAAGTTCGGATAGGGAATGGGAATCGGACCGACAGGAGTCGGTGTGTTGCAAACATCGGGCATAGCAAAACACTGTCCTCCGCCCTTACTTGAGGCTGGCATCATGGCATTCGTCTCCTTCTTTAACCAAGGTGGATTTTATCCGCTTTGATTTTGAAATCTTCCTCGGCGTTCATGTATGTGTTTTTGGATTTCATGTGATACGTCGACCGGACCAAAGTACGCAGGCGACCCGTATAGAGTTGGGTCAACTCTTCGACTGTTTTGTAGATGTTTTTAGATTTGGTGACCACGGTCTGGGCCAGTGTTTCAACCTTGCGGGCTATCAGCTTGATATTTGATATTTGGCCCTGAAGAGTCTGGCCTGAATATTCGGTTTGTTTAATCTGAAAGGCTCCATATTGTGAAGTTACGTGAAGCTCGGGGGTTTGTAGTTTCATTTGGCGGGATTGAACCATCAAAGACGAGAGTATTTTGCCCAGGGTATTTATGATTTTCAACCGAACATGCGAACTGCTTTGCATCTCAATTGAATGTCCCTGGAAGCAGATTTTCTGGGAGGACTTAAAGGCAATACCGCCGTTTGGCACAACAAATTCGAGATTCCCGGATTCGACATTCAATCTCGCCTTGTTTTGCTTCGCATCATATTCAAAGACAAGTGCGTGCTTATCGGAGAAGACTTGCAGCTTCTGTGCCTCGCCGACACCAGAGGTTTGTGCATATGCTCCGTTTTCGAGGGTGATTTGATTTTGTCTCGCTAAATCCTCGTTTCGAGCCAACAGTCCGACTATATACATATTATCGCTGTTTTCGCCGATGATTAGCACAGTATCGCCACATGCAACATCGCCCAGACCTGCAAGGTTGGTATGGGCCCACACCGGCTCCTGGCTAGGAGCCTCGGCAAGAAAAACATGAGCCCGGTTTGTTACGTCATCGATCTCGAGTACCCGTCCCGGACCGAGATATCGGTTCCCGGTCATGAGCCTATTTTTTTCCACTATATTTCTCATTATAAAACTCCTATAGTTTGTGTTCCTCCGGCTTCGGCGGCTCCCAATCTTCGGCCTCGGCCAGGTCTTTATCGGTATACTGAGCGTTCTTGCGGTTCGCGCCGCGCCAGTTTGTTCCCTCATCAACTATTCTGTGCATTACAGCCTGCAGCAGGTTTGCCCCGGAGAAGTCGGCCCTTTTCAGTACGGCATATGACAGTAAGCCGTACGGCATCTCAACACCGCTCAAGCACGCCCCTTCGCAGTTCGCGCGGGTGAATTCGGCGCGGTCGAGCCTCGCCCCGCTAAAATCGGCACCTCGTAGCGAGGCATCCTCGAATCGCGAACATCGAAGGTCCGCTCCCTGTAGATTGGCCCCATCGAGCTTACATTTCGTGAAATCACCCGTACGGCATTTGATCTTCTGCAGGCTGCATCCGCTCAGGTCGGCCTGCTGAAAATTGACCTGGCTGCATTTAACACCATTCATCTTCGCGTTCTTGAAGCTGGCCTCGCCCAGATCCGAGTCGGTGAAGTCACACTCGGACAGCTCCATTTCCGCAAAGTTGGTCTTCTTCATATTGCAGAGCCTAAACATAGTCTTACCAAGCCGACTGCTGGTAAAGTCCACGCCTTCAAAATCGGTCGAACGGATCTCGACGCTACGCAGGTCCACGTTCTTGATTAGGCTACCTTTCACTTCACAGTAGTTCATTGCGGCATTGGCAAATGTGACTCCATTCAGGTCGGCTTCCGTAAAAATGGTATTCTCCAGTTTTGTCCGGCTGAAATCCGCACCTTTGAGGCTGGCCTTCGAGAAGTCGGCGTCTGTAAGGTTGCAGCCTATGAATTTTGCGCCATCCAGGTGCGCACCGGCGAAATCCACCTCCGTGAGGTCGATGCCGCTGAAATCGACATTATCGAGCGAACATTGCAGAAAGTGAATTCCCCTGAGAGTGGTCCCTCTCAAAGTCGCCCCGCTCAGGGAGCACTCCGGAAATGCCGTTTCAGTCAGGTCGCAACCTGTTAGATCCACACCCGAGAGGTTCGATTCGGAGAAGACGGCTCCTTTAAGGTTTGCTGCCTTGAACTTGCTTTTTGAAAGCTTTACTTCAGAAAATTTCGCATTGCTCAGCTCAGCATCTGAAAAGTCGCCTCCTGAAAGATCAGTCCCCTGAAACAGGGTGCCGGTGAGGTTTGCCCCGGCAAAGTCCCTCTGCGCAATTTTGCAGTTGGTAAAACCGCACTGCGGAAGGTTCTTGGGTAAACCAGAGGCGGTGGACAACTCGGCGTTCGAGAGTTTCAGGCCATTCAACTTCGCTCCATCCAGGTTAACTTCCTTCGTTGGGCAATTCACAAAGGACGCGCCTTCAAGGTCTGCACCGGCGAAATTGGCCCCTTTTAGCGTTACGTGGTCAAATTCCGCTCCTGTGAGCCGGGCCTGCGAGAAGTCGGCTCCAGCCATGCTACTGGTGCCGGGAGCAAAATCGCCCTCCGAAAGCCCCAGGTCACTCAGATCTAAGTCGAGCGATTCGAGGTCGATTGTTGAAGGGTCCTGCTTGGCCAACTCCATCACCTTGGGCGAGGGTTTAACCTGGCTCGGGTCCTTCAGCAGCATCTGCTCAACGCCTGCATTGACACCCGATAAATCTGCGTCGCGGAAAACGGCCTTTTCACAGCTCGTATTCAACATCTGGGCGTCCGAAAGATTGGCTTTCGCCAGGTTCACTTCTCCAAGATCGGCCTCGTTGAAGACGGCATGCGTTAGATTGGCGTTTTCGAGGTTGGCCCCCTTGAGCTTGGTCTTGAAAATCATCGCGTGCTTAAGGTTGATCCCTTGCAGGTCCGCGCCGGAGAGATCCAGACCCCAAAGCTTTGCCCCGGCAAGTGATTCGCCGGCCTGCGCCTTGCTTATCACCTCCTCAGGTTTGAGCAGCATCTTACCGAAATTCTTTAATTCCTCGGTCAGCTCCCTGAGGTTGATCTTGTTAAAATCAAAGTTCTCAAAATCAATCATGATTTGATGTCTCTTCCATCACTTTTGCTGCAATTTCGTCCTCTTCAGGTTTGTGTCTCTCGCTATCGTATTTTGTATCACAGCGTCGAGGAACTCCGCACCGTACATATTCGAGCCGCTCAGGTCCGCTTCAGTCAGGTCCGCCTTTTCGAGGCTCCCCTCGAAGAGGTTCATCAGGACCAGCTTTGCCCGTGTCAGGTTGGCTTTGTTAAAGCGGCAGGACTTCATGTTCGCCGCTGAGAGGTCGGCCTGCTTAAGGCAGGCGGCCGTGAAGGTCGCGCCCGGCATCCGGGCATAGCGAAAATCACTTTCAGTCAGGTTGGCCTTTTCCCAGATAGAGTCGGGACCCAGGGCATTATAGAATACGCCGCCGGTGAAGTCACAACCTTCGGAGGCCCGCAAGTGTGTCAAGTCCGCCTCGGCCAGGTTGATACCCCGGCCCGTCGCACCTTCCAACGACGCATCTTTTAGATTGGCGCCCTGAAAATCGGTCTGGTTCAGCGTGGCCTTGGAAAAATCAGCTTTCGAACAGATGCCTTTTTTGAAGCTCGCGTCGGTAAGGTCTGCCTCGGGGAAGTAGGTACTTACTGCGGAAGCCTCGACCAGGACAGCGTTGCTCAGGTTCGCTTGCTCGAAGATGGCCTCATCCAGAACTGCCCCGGTCAGATTGGCCTTGGCCAGTTTGGCGCCGGTCAGGTCGGCCTCTTTCAGGCAGGCTCTTTGTAGTTTTGTGCCCGTGAGGTCCGCCCCCGACAGATTAGCGGTTGTCATATCTGCGGCGGATAGGTCGGCACCCGTCAAATTGGCTCCGGTCAGGTTAGCTTCTTTCAGGATGGCGTTTTGCAGGTTCGCACCGGACAGGTTCGCCCCGCTGAAATCGACTCCCTTCAAGTCTCGCCCGGAAAGGTCCAGACCTCGCAGGTCGGCTCCTTCGAGGCTCTGGCCTTTGGCGGCCCGTTCCTGCACCGCTTCCGGGGTCAAAGGAGGCGGTGGCTTTTTTACTGCTCCAACAGCAACTTCTTCCTGTTCTTCTTCCTCTTCGATGCCTAATTGCTTTTTAAGCTGCTCCTGCTGCTTTTTAGTCTGATCGATCAGGGGGCTGAGATTCTCCGGGTTCATTCCCATCTTGGGCAGGAGGGCGGCCGTCATGGCCCAGTATCGCTCGAATTCCGGATCGGCAATTACATCTGTCTCTTTAAGACCTAGCTCTTTTATGAACCGGACCTGTTCAGTTTTGGCCTTGGTGCTGAGCGGAGGCAGATTATCCGGGTCGAGGTCAAGCTTAGCCAGCATCTCTCGCATCTGGCTTTCAAGCTCCTGCTGTTCCATAGCCATTGCTTTGTCGGGGTCGGTCTCGGTAAGCTTCTTGATAAGCCGAGCATGCTTCGTCTTGGTCTCAGGTGGCAGCTTCTCCACATCAATGCCCATCTGGGCGAGCAGGGCATTCATTTGCCCCTCTATTTCAGCCGGGTCAATTGGCGGCTTCTCCTGGCCCGCCGGCGCCTCTCCCGGCACTTCGAGGGTGGCTGGTGGCTCTTCGGGCTCCACTGTTTCGGCTTCTTTCTCCTCGGCCTGTGTGTCAAGGAACTGCTGATAGCACTGCTCGAATGAGGCGGGAGGCTGCTCTACCGGTTCGGACATGATAAAGATGTCTTGGATCTCCTCGTAATCCTCAGAGAGCACCTCCGCCCAGCCTCGCCACAGAAGCACCATCTTCTCGGCTTCCATATCCACCCACAGCGTGTCGAGGTTCATCGAGACTTCCACGAATTGGGTCTCTTGACTGTCGGCGGCTGTGAGTTTGTTCAGGAAGCACCGCACCCGCAAACAAGGCAATTGCGATTCGTATCGCGGATGCTCCGGGTGGAGATTTTCGAAACAAAGTTGCTCATTGCCCCGCAGGTATCCTTCGATCTGCATGTCCTCGGGGGCGGCGTTGAAGTGGGTCCAGTCGAAATCCTCCGGAAACCAGGGCCAGCGGGTCTTGAGATACAGTCCTTTGTACGTGCCCATTTTCTCATGCCGCGTCTGCCACATCCTGCCTAATGGCCCAAAGCCTGCCAGCTCCGGATGGCTGTGGGAAGATTCAATAAGGTTAGCCGGATTTTCTATGTTTGGCAGCAGCCTGTTGCTGTTGCCCCGGTTGTCCTTAACAAGACCGTGTCCCTTACCCACGGGATTCTTCTTGAACTTCTCGCCTCCATAGCTGTTCTCGTAGCGAAGCTCCATCTCGGTAAAAGGCTCGGCTTCGGTCGACTTGTAACGCAGACCCTGCCTTTCCCACCGGCGATTACCTACCACAGTCAGGGTCTTGGTTTTTTCGCCGACGCGAACCGTCACCTGGCACATCTGGGCCGGCTTGCCGCCCGGCGGATAACACTTGCCAACCAGCAGCAGGTCCGCCCGCGGCTTGTAAAAGGCGAAGTCGGACTCGTAGCGCGGCCCGCGCTGCATGTCCTCGTCGTCCGGGTAAAATTCATCTCCCGTGGGAAACGGCTGCTCCTGGGCCGGGACCGCCTTGGCACCGGCAGTCAGATCAAATGTCCCTTTAACAATCAGAGTCAGCGAATGTTTAGGGAAATTGAGCCGCCCAACAAAAGGGGCAAACTTGAAAGGTGTTTGATTGACGGTTTTCAAAGTTCGTTACTACCCACTACAATAACATTTTGTTTGTCGTTTATAAGAATTCTGAGTGTACTCACAAAAGTCCTTCTTATACAAATCAGGTAAATTACTTGGCTACGGTTAGATTACCATTATTTACCGAGAGGGTGCCGTCGGCCTTTAGGGAAGGGCTTTGCAACTTAATATTCTTGCCCCCCTTGATAATAATATCACCATTTGTGGTCATTTCTATCACTGACTTTCCTGTCTTTGAATCGATGATGATCCCACCGTCTTGTAACATCTCAATCTCGGCATTCGGCTTTTGAGCTCGTATCTCTTTCTTGACATTATCCGGTTTCTGCTGATTGCCGTGTAACTTTTTGGCAGCTATAATAGTGATTAAATGTGCAACGATTGTGACGGCATGAGTTGGTATGGACCAAAACAACTGTGCCCAATCATGCCATTCGGCATACTCGTCTTCCTTTTGTGTGGCTAATTTTTTCCCACTTAATACGCTATAGTCTATAATGGTACCTGCTGCATCTAGGGCGTGAGCTACCCCCGCCGTAATGGCCATCGCCTTGATCAACCTTTCTAATGGCTCTGTGTCAAATTCATCCTTCCGGTCTGCTGCTTCTCCCACTTTCAATTTGATTTCATTAGCACCCATCTCCACCACGGATTCACGTTTTGGACCGGCGCACAGGATCAGTTTTTGGCCTCTTTCCCCCTTACTATCAAGGATGGCATCACCGTGGACTAACTGTAACCAATCGTTCTCCGCCGTATTAACCGAATCCCTATAGCAGATCTCATAGTTTTGGCCCTTTCGAACCGATACGGATGGGCCAAGAATTGCTTCTATGGAAGATGCAAGCTTGAATTCACTATTGAATCCGACCAGCGCTTCAGAGGAACTGCCGACGACAGTCTCGGTCTTGGTTCCCCCAAGTACTTCCGCCTTGGCGCCCACTAAAACTTCGCCGGCATTCCTGGAACCATACCAAAGACAGCCCTGTTGACCCCACGTGATACCTGATTTGTCCGCGGAGCCTGAGTTGCTCTGTGGAAAGAGGAGCGTTATATTCTCTTTGCCCGGCTGGGCATCGAAGATGAGTGCATTACCGGCGTTGTCACGGATAATGCTTTTATGCTTGTTCTCGGGCAGGTCCTTTGGCGGCATATTGTCGATATTATAAACCCGGCCGGTAATTATAGGCTGGTCGGGATCACCTTCGAGGAATTCGACAATGACTTCCTGGCCGATATGTGGTATGTGCATGCCGCCCCAATTATGTCCGGCCCAGAGCTGGGAGACGCGAACCCAGCAGGAGCTGTTCTGGTCGACCTTGCCGTAGCGGTCCCAGTGGAACTGGACCTTGACGCGGCCGTACTTGTCGGTGGAGATTTTTTCGTCCTTGGGCCCGACCACGGTAGCCGTCTGTGGGCCGCGAATCATAGGCTGCGGCGTGACCCGCGTGGGGCGGTAAGGCTGGTCGGAACTTATAGCAGCGAACTCACAGGCGAAGACGGGCTCGCTCTCTTTTTGCCTGGATTCGGACTCGTAAGGGTCGGTAGTCATAAGATAGTTGACGGAGGTAATCAGATACTGGCAATTCTGGTCGCTGCGGCGATGATCAGCTAATTCGAACAGGTAGCCGGCAGCGATGCCGCGGGCATCGGAGCGGGCGTGGCAGACGAGCTTCTGGGCCTGCAGTTCCTCGCTACGGATTCGGGCATATCTTTCTCCATCATCTTTTGCAGATTTGGTTTTTTCGTCGATGTATTCGCCGGGGTAATCGAATATCTCGAGTTCCGAGACGGCACGGCCAGCGACCTTCTGTGAATCGGCTTCCGGGTCTTTTGCGACGGCAAGTATGTCTGCTTTGACATTCCTGTAGTCAAAATCATTCATCTTATACATGCCCGGCTGAATATTAGATTCGACGAGCCACTCCCATATGTACTCGGCCGTGCTCAGAGCACCGGAGGTCGGACGGTAACGGATCTGGTCGTAGCCGGGATAGCTTTCGTGGGCGTTGATAGAGTCAGCCAGCACAATGGTGTGTTTCTGGTCCTCATGCACAAAGAAATAGTATATCCCCTCCTGCTCCATAAGGCGGTTGACAAAGTTGTAGTCGGTTTCGCGGTACTGGACACAATAGTCCCAGGTGCGATATTTTTCCGTCAGCGTGTCTTTGATATCGGTGAATCCATGCTCACGGAAGACCTCCTTTATAATCTCCGGAACGGTTTTTCCCTGGAATATGCGACAATCGGCGGTGCGAGTCAGAAACCACAGCCAAGGCACAACCGTAGCCTGATAACGGGCCAGATCACCGTGGCTCTCGGTCTGGACGAACCGGCTGATGTATCCGTTGAAGTAGCGCACCCCGCCTTTGTCCAAGTTGAGTCGGATGGTCACGTTTTGCCCAACAATATCAGCGAACTTAATATTGAAATTCTTGCTGAATAGCTCCAGTTCGAACTTAAACATTTGCCCAAGCTTCTCGCTGCCCGTGACGCGTTGGAGAAGAAGGGCATCTTTGCCTAACTGGGTCTGGATTGCAATTTCTCTATTATCTTGTGTTAGAGCCATCTTTACTTTCCTTACCATTATCCGACAATGTCTTCGGTTATAATTTGAGGTTTTCGCTGGTCAGTTCGAATTGGCACTTAAACGGTCGACTAAGCTTTTTTGTGCCTGAGATGTTTGTGAATAACAGAACATCCTCACTCAATGGCGTTTGAATCGCCGGTTCACTATGTTTCTTGGTAGATTTCTCAGCCATGTCTCAATTTTTACTAATGAGTATCAAGAATTATTATTTCTTACTCTTGGTCTGGTTGGAATAAATGTTGTCTTGACAGTTCTTCACGTTCCATGCCGTATATCTTAGTCGAATGTATAAATAAATTCACTATCTTTAACTCCTACGTGCACTCTTTTCGCGGTTTTGCCTTCCATCAGCCGGGTCAACAACTCATGGCCTATCTCCGGAAGTAAAGTATTGGTTAAGATAGTATCCACCATTCTGGCCCCGCTTTCGACGTCCGTACACCGTTCGGTAATAAGGTCCACAACCTTATCGTCATAGCTAAATGGTATTTTGTGATTCTCCTTTGTACGGTGACCGATGCGATCAAGTTGCAGGCGAGTAATCAGCCGGAGCATCTCGTCATTGATTGGATAATAGGGCACCACAACAAGACGACCGAGAAGTGCTGCAGGAAAGACCTGGAGTAGGGATTTGCGAAGAGCTTTGCACAGACCATCGGGTTCAGGCATTAACTTCGGATCTTTGCACATGTCCATAATCAGGTCTGTTCCGACATTACTCGTTAGAAGTATAATTGTATTTTTGAAATCAATGAGACGTCCTTCAGCATCTTCCATTTGGCCTTTGTCAAAAACCTGGAAGAATATCTCGTGTACGTCGTGATGGGCCTTCTCGACTTCATCGAGTAAGACAATACTATATGGGCGCCGCCGTACCGCTTCTGTGAGAACTCCTCCTTCTCCGTAGCCGACATATCCGGGAGGTGAACCCTTGAGTGTTGAAACCGTGTGAGCTTCCTGGAACTCGCTCATGTTGATAGTAATTAAATTATTCTCGCCGCCATACAGAGCCTCTGCCAGGGCCAGTGCTGTTTCGGTTTTGCCTACTCCGCTTGATCCGACCAATAACATTACGGCAATCGGTCGGTTTGGATTTTCTATGCCGGCGCGAGAGGTCCTGATACGTTTGGCAATTGCAGCTAACGCATTGTTCTGTCCAATAACACGCTCCCGAAGCTTATCCTCTAAGTTCAGGACCGCTTCAATCTCATCCTTGACCATCCCCCCGACGGGAATCCCGGTCCAGTCGGCAACCACCGAACTGACGGCCTGAGCATCGACACAAGGAAGAATCAAAGGCCTTTCTCCCTGCAGTTTTTTGAGATTAGCTTGAAGTTGCTTGAGCTGTTTGAGTAATTCTTTTCTATCAATTTGCTCCTTAACTTCAGGCTCATCATCCGGAGAACTCACAGGCTCATCGGGAGCGGCCTGAGCAGCTTGTTCCTTTTTCTTTTTTCTCTTCGGGGTTTTCTTTTTGTTCTCTTTTTCCTGTTCGATAGTTCCTTCGCCGCCCTGGCGTAATTTGGAGCGAATCTCCAAAATAGAGTCGACCAGTTCCTTTTCCTCAGACCAGCGTTCTTCCAGTTCCGCCTGCCTTTTTCTTTCGGCCTCGAGCTTTTTGGTTACTTCAGACTGACGCTTTTTATGATCCACTCCGGTGGCAGCTTCTCGACCGATGATTTCCATCTCCGTCTCTAATGTATGAATCCGATGCTTGCAATCTTCCAATTCCGGCGGTACCGCATGCTGGCTAATGGCGACTCTTGCGCATGTGGTGTCGGTCAAACTGACCGCCTTATCGGGCAATTGACGCTCAGGGATATACCGATGTGATAAGCGGACCGCAGCATCCAGAGCCTCGTCCAGAATTTGAACACGATGATGCTTTTCCAGATTTGAAGCCAGTGCCCGCATCATAATGAGCGCCTTTTCCTCTTCCGGCTCGTCAATCTTGACTACCTGAAATCTGCGCGTCAGCGCAGGATCTTTTTCAATATATTTCTTATATTCGGCCCATGTGGTTGCCGCGATAGTTCGTAAGGTACCTCGAGCTAAAGCCGGTTTGAGCAGATTGGCGGCATCGCCCGTACCCGCTGCCCCTCCGGCACCAATAAGAGTATGGGCTTCGTCAATGAACAGAATAATTGGTTTAGGCGAACTTTGAACTTCTTCGATGACCTGACGCAGGCGATTCTCAAACTCACCCTTCATGCTGGCACCGGCCTGAAGCAATCCGACGTCCAGGACGTGCACTGAAACGTCTTTCAATGATGGCGGCACATCCCCCTCGGCGATACGCTGTGCGAAGCCTTCGACAACGGCTGTCTTACCTACGCCCGCCTCACCGGTCAGAATCGGATTGTTTTGACGTCGGCGCATAAGGATATCAACGATCTGTCGGATTTCCTCATCACGTCCTAATATCGGATCCATCTCACCACTTCGAGCCTTTTCCGTAAGGTCCACGGAAAATCGACTCAGGGCTTCCTGCTTGCCCATAGCAGCCGGCGCCATTTCCGCAGGACCGCTCGGGGCTTGAGTCTCGTCTCTAAGAGAAGTACCATCGGTTGCCGGCAGAGATTCCTCCGGCGAGCCACTCACGATTTTCGCAAAATTATCGGTTAACGTCTCCAGCTTGATTTTGCTGAACTCATTGGATATCCGCAGAAGAACATTCTTCAGACCGCTGGTCTTAAGAATACCGACGATCAAGTGA
The DNA here is from genome assembly GCA_964520535.1 of uncultured Pirellulales bacterium. GTDB lineage: Bacteria > Planctomycetota > Phycisphaerae > Sedimentisphaerales > Anaerobacaceae > JAFGPS01. The sequence goes on from CAZFOQ010000059.1 coordinate 23,740, forward strand.
CCTGTACGAATCTGTGACTCACGGAACAACAGGCTACCGTAAACCCATCCTCGCTCGACAGAATCTTCAATATGGGAAGATAAATCCGAAATGGATGTTGAACCTCTTGGCAGCCGATCCAGTTCCGCTGTTAAATCTGCAACGAGTCGCGAAGGATCTATATCGAAGTGCTTTATGATGTGGTGGATGTCCGAATCGGGCAACTTGAGAATCTGGTGCAGCCAATGTACGAGTTCCACATACGGATTGCCTCTCAACTTGCAAAAGATCGTGGCGCCTTCAATTGACTTATAGCCTATATTGTTGAGCTTACCAAATAGAGAAGTACGACTTATTTCAGCCATTTTTTTAGCCCTCTCGTCATATTGCCTCTATGTTATTATGTTCGTACTACCTGCCGGATCTTTCTGAGTTAACATGGCTACTTCGTCCGTAAGGCATACATCTGTTCTGATTTCCTGATTGAAATACAACACAATCTGCCGACTTCTACTGTTTTAAGTTCCAGGCTTGTTGATAACTTTAAGCAGAATTGTACGATTCCATGCATGCAATGATTTACTGTCACCACCATAACTTACTTATACTGTTTTTTCTCATTACGTCAATCTTTATTTATTTATCTCATAATTGTTGGGTGCATCTGTATTTTGTAGGTAGATTTTCATGCAGCCAAGGGCTTTTTCT
>CAZFOQ010000060.1:0-24415 GCA_964520535.1 uncultured Pirellulales bacterium
AGGCTGGAGTAGCCATCGCTTTTTTCAGCCTCCAACTATGGATGGGACAAGTTCCTACAACCGGTCGAAAGATTTTATTATTTTTGTTCATATTATAAATAATGAATGTGCGATTGCATCATAAAGGCAACGTTTCGATGACAATAATAAGTATACCAGTTAACACAAAACGCATCGAAGCAGCTTGACTATCGGGGATCCATTTCCATGTCATCATTGCAATTGTAAATAGACAGAAAAAGAAAGGACAATCCCATAACCTTACCAAGATATACTTCTGCCAAACTGCCTGAGTGTTCTGAATTGAGGCTGGTCAAAGTTTACAGACATTATTTAACATCGCAAATACATACTGCGGACCATGTAAACTGTAGTAATGGATTCAATTATGATCTCAAGCAAAGCAGTAAAAAGCGTATCTTCACCTAAGAATTATACGCATTTAGCTCTGCTCTTTATAAGAGGATTCCAGTATTTGATTATATAGAACTCATTTAATCTTGCTGATAGATTTAATTTAATTCAAGTTACTGTAATAATAACGCCGATATGGTGCTGGTCAAAAGTAAACAACCACGGGTTAAAACCCGTGGCATTGCCGCTTCGGGCTACACCCGTCCGACTTCGTCGGATAACTTCATCTACGGGTTGAAACCCGTAGAATTGCGGCGGAAGATTAAAATGGGGGCTTTAATTTGCAGGTACGTTGATAAAGACTTAAAGATTCTTATCAAAGCATACCAAAGGTCTTTCGACCCCCTAGTATTTTAAAGAAACTTGTCATCAAGAATGAGAGGATTTGAAAGGAGCAAAAATGAAAAAGGTAAAATGGTTATGGTCAAAACATGGTTTTGGGGTGATAGTGGCCTTGAGTGTAATTTTGTGGATGCCTCTCTGCCAGGCTGGTCTATATGACCAGAATCCAAATGTAGAGCATTACAAGATGCTCTCAACTGTAGAGTATACCGGCCAGGGGCAGTTCAAACATCAGGTAGAAACAATGTTTACAGTAAGAAAGGATAATCTGTCTGAAGATAAAGTGCGATATTCAATATCCTCAAAAGATTTTGATCTTTCTGAGACCGATATGAATCTCGAGACGGATTCATCTTCGCATGAGCTTTCATTCATTATTAATGGAAGAAACAAACGTCTGTATGCTGGCGGAAGAGATATCACACTACTTGAGAAGGTACACAATTACTGTCTAAACTCGCTCCAGAAGGTAACAAAACAGAACATTGGAAAGACCTGGAAGCAATCTTTCAATTTATCATCTTTTGATTATTCGCTTCCCAAAAAGCTGACTTTCACATTGACGGCAATGGAAGAAAACACTGAGACTTTTGGGCAGATGATCGCTGTCAGAGCACTTTCTGAACCCTTTGTTGTCAAAGTAGTCAAAGCACAAGAAGGTCTCAAAGATGTAAAATCGAGGATCCGTGCCGCTTACCTCTTCGACTCAGAGATCGAAGATATTTACCTGAGTATATCTGTTTTCGAAGCAACCGGCAACATCAATAGTACTAATGAGAAGCTACGTCATGAGGTAGCAACATACAAGACCAACTCCGAAGGTGTTGCAGCTGACCTTAAGGGCCTAAGTAAAGACTTTGAGAAATTTGTTAGAAAAGTCGGGCTGTCCAATAAAAACGTTGAAGTTGTAAAAGAAGTATCTTTACCTCGTTGGGCTCAGGCTGAGGGCCTAAGAGCTGCACAGGTAGGCAATATATGTGCAGCAACGTCTTGTGAAGGGGCCTTAAATCCTGTAGTTACTGTTTGCTTACCAGTGGCACGAACGGTAGCACTTCAGAGCTTTGGAAGCATAGTTTCAGCAGGTCAAATAGGAAGCATCGGTGTTATTTTGGCAAAAAGTGTTCCAGCCATGGCGGGAATGAAGATTGCGATGGCCCCGGCATGGGCAGGCTTGGGAATAGGTACTGCCGCTCATGTTACTAGTCTTGCTGGTGCAACAGCCGGAGGTATTGCTATTGCTGAAAATAACTCAAATGGTGGCACATCGAATCGCAGTCCTATTGTGCCATAGAGTTGCTTCGTGCCGAGAAAGATGGTTGAATTAGACTTTAAGTAATGATTGATAGTTTAGTTCCAGAAGTAGAGCCATCCGGCAAGAAATTATATAAATTAAAGCACACAGTGAAAAGCGGATATTGTAACAACAATATCCGCTTTTTTTATCAGATCCCATAATCTTTTACCCACATCAGAGATCTCTCAAAGTCGAGAACTACTACAACATTTTGGAAATACTGCATCCCCAATAGTCCCTCGCACTCTGTCAGGAGTGGACTGTCATCGGAAAAAACCGAAATTTCTGCATTATTTATAGTTCTGTCTCCGACTTGTAGCTTTGGAACGATACCCCTTCTACATGCCAGACGTCCAATATATGGGTAAAAATCCCTGCCCTTCTTAAGATTCAAATTCTGAATTTGAGTACCGACTTGTTCCCAGAGTTTTTCACTGATTGCCAGTCCTCTGCCGCTGCCGGTATCAAACTGAAGCTCAACCTCCTCACCAGCGATCAAAATCCTTACAAAAAGGAAAGCATTACCATGGAAATCTTCTTCTATAGTAATCGGGTATTTTTCCCATGTATCTACTTTGCTTGCCTCGAAGGTTTCATTGTACGAGAATTCTACTTCGTTCTCGACATTGTCAAACATAACATAATTGAACTCTCTCAACACTGGTAGCCCAACAATAACAGTATTGCTATTGGAATTTTTGCCGGCAATTTGTACACCAAATAAACTTACAGTCGCAGGTGGTTCAAGATACAGGCATGGCCGATTAGTAAAGGTGATATCTCCTATCTGAAGCAATGGAAGATTACAGAGACCAAGCTTGTGACCGTTCAAATCAGAAACGGCATCCTCAATGGGATAGATGGGCAGCTTGTTATCTAAAACATGGGACACATTAAGAAAGATCGGCTGTGAGGCTCCCGTATCCAGCACAACAGGGTATCGATTTGCCTGAAGTCCCATTCTGCCTTCGACAACGATATAGCGGTTTTTGTAATACTGCTCATGGTATTTTATTCGACAGATCTTGTTCCGATCGATCCGGTCATCAGCCTGCCAAATGAAATCAAGACTCAAATACTCCCTTAGTGAACTGATCATCAAATCCGGTCTATTATCGGAGCGCATCAAACGTACACCTGTGGGCTCTTTGAGGCTTGTGCCGTCTGCAGTCACATGTACAATTGGACCGATGGAACATCCCGTTTGCAAGCATAAAAATGAGCTAATCAAACTGCATAAAATAGAAACTCGCACTTACATCACCCCCCCGTCAAGGCCTAACCTTTCACGATAAGTCCTTCCTTACATATCTGATTCACGCAGATTTAGTACACTTGTACCCAGAAGAACTAAATTATGAGGCTACCCTCCTGTGTAGACCCTCCCACAAATAAATCAAGTCTATTCTAACATTTCTCAGCTCCGATGTCAAGCTCTTAAGCGTTGTGACATCAATCTCAGTAGCCCGAAAAAAATGCGAGCTCCACCAGCGTGTAGAACTTTAGGTAATAATATTACTATAGCAAGGTCTGAAATAGGACAGTAAGCTCATAGATACTAATAAAATGAGACGGTAGGCTTTATTAGGATAGAAAAGCTGTTATGGATGTAAGTCTGTCTGCCTAAAAACGTCCGAGAAAATCACTCTATCAATATTAGCAACCGATAATAATCTTTATTCTACATTGAATATAGCTGTAGGAGTCAAAGACTACGAAACTAGTAGAATAAAAAAATTAATGCTCTGTTTATGTTACGGCCGATAAAGATGGGCAAACAGAACAGGAATATTTAGAGTTGTACCAATTGGGGTTGTCTTTTGGGGGGACACATAAATTGGGGATTTTTAATTGGGGGACATCTAATGCAAGAACAACGGATGAGGTTCTGGTTTTGTAGGCTTCTTATAGCTTATTTTCTCGTATTTTTTGGGCTTTATGTCAACGGTTGTAGTCCAACTATATCCTCTCCTGAAGAACTTCAGGAATTCAATCAAGCTAGTCCAATAAACTCAGAACAGAACGTCGGATATCCCATCAACACGAAAAGCTATGTAGGCCCTTATCGTGTCATACCTGGGGACGTACTTGAATTCCAGATGCCTGCTGTTTTACGTGTTATATCTTCCGATTTACCCGAGTGGCTTAGACCCACATATGGCCGCACAGAAGCTGAGCCTTATCTGGTCCGGGTAAGTCAGGAAGGCAATATTACTTTGCCAATTGCCGGTGAAATATCTGCAGCAGGCAAAACACTTGCTCAGATAGAGGCATCAGTCGTAGATGTCTATTATCCAAAGTATGTAGTTAGTCGCCCGATGGTCGTCTGTGAGGTCAAGAAGTACCAAAGAGAAAGTGAGCGGGTTTTTGCAGTAATTGGTCTTGTGAACAAATCAGGTATCTTTCCATACCCGGCGGACGTTCAATACAACTTGATGGAAGCTCTGGCGTTTGCCGGTGGGCTTGATATGGTTGCTGACCCCCGCTATCTGAAAATCTACCGACAAGATAGTACAAGCCAGGTAGTATACGCTACTTTAGGAGTTGACAGCGATTCTTTAGCTGAGGCATACAGGCTCACAATACAACCAGGTGATCTTATATACGTGGACCATACACTTCGAACGCGTGCAAACAAGTTTTTGTCTGACGTATTTCATATTACAGTTGGAGCAAATACTGGTTACATATACGACTAAAGATCTTTATATCAGGGAACTATTAAATATGGATAATGAGACATTTGGAAACAGAAGTACAAACTTGATTCCGGAGAAAGGAGACAACCGGCCACAAGACAGTTTTAGTCTTTTACCGATAGTCTTAATAGTTTTACGGCACCGATGGACAATCCTGCTCACCACCATTGTATTTCTCGTTGTAGCATTCGTTTACATCGTGAAGGCCACACCCATCTTCACAAGCGCCTCGAGATTATATGTTGAGCAAAGTGGGCCTAAAATTATCAACGAATACGAAGGCGTTATGACTCGATCCAATAACTATCTTTTTACGCAGGCTGAGTTAATAAAATCTACACCTATTATCACTAATGTGACAAACGATACTCAAATAAAAAACTCGAAGACTTTTGCCAATGTTGACAACTTGGTCGGCTACCTTAAAAACAAGCTGAACGTTACTGTTGGCAGAAGAGATGATATCATAACAGTGTCATTTGACTCGCCATATCCAGAAGAAGCTGCTCTGCTCGTCAATACTTTGGTTGATTCGTATGTCAGCTATCACTCAGCTCGCAAACGAAGCACCGCTTCGGAAGTGTTGAGGATACTCCAGAAAGAAAAGGTCAAGCGCGATCAGGAATTGTCAAACAAATTCTCAGAGTTGCTGGCATTCACTAAAGAAAACGGAGTTGTTTCTTTCGACAACAACAGTGGAAATATTGTTTTTCAGAGATTATCCAAGCTATCCAGCGCGCTTAACGACGCGCAACTGATTGCTTTGAACGCCAAGGCTGATTTCGAAGCGGCTAAAAGCATGGTAAACGAACCAGACAAAATACGCCAATTCGCCGGAGCTTCTTCAGGTATAAGTGTTAGTGTCTTTGGGAGCGAAAGGGAAACACAGTTGAGAGCCGAGCTCAGAAGAGCTGAGATGGATTTGGAAAACGCCCGATACCACTGTACGGAAGATCACCCATCTATCCAGGCAATACATACTAAGATTGGGCGTATCAAGCAAGAGCTTAATGAGCAAGGTAGACAATTTGCTGATACCTATATTGAGGTAATGAAGCTAAGATGGTTAGTGGCCAAGCAAAGAGAAGATGAACTGGGGATGTCTTTTGAGAACTTATATCAAGAAGCACGAGAACTGGGTGTTAAAGCCGCCGAGTACACAGTACTCCAGTCAGAATTGAAGCGAGCAGAAAGAGTCTGTGAGATTCTGGATGATCGCATTAAGGAACTCAATGTCACAGAAGATACAGGGGCACTAAATATCAGCATACTGGAAGTTGCCCGCCCTGCAGGCGGTCCCTCACAACCGCAAAAAACCAAGATTATGACAACGGCCCTGGCCTTGGGACTGGCGTTCGGCACATGTCTGGCTTTCCTTCGGGACTGGATGGATTATCGGCTACGTTCTTCCGAAGAGGTATCAGCTTTACTCGGCATACCTGTTCTCGGTGAGGTACCGACAATGTCAAAAGGCCAGATGATTGTTTCAACGCGAGGCCATAGGATTTGGCTTAAACTCAAGTCTATCTATATCAATAATTTTCAAACAGAAAAATCCAAAACAGTCACTACTATACCAGGAGTCAATAAAAGGCAAAGAAAGCAGAACATCATGGCTCAAGCACGAACCTACCGAACGATGCGGGCTATTGATGGAACCAAAGCACAGCCTGTTGTAGGCACATCTGTACTGAAAAATAGCAAGACACGTTCTGAAATGCAGACCATTTCAGAACGTGGGCAAATAGTGCGTCTCAAGCCGAGATCAGCTATTGCCGAGGCTTATCGAACAATACGGACCTCCATATTTTTTGGAGTTCCCAAAGGCGGAGCAAGGACTATTCTAGTAACTTCACCCGCTCCTGGTGACGGAAAAACTACTCTTGTCAGTAACCTGGCAATCGCCATGGCACAGGCCGGACAGAGAACACTGATCCTCGACGCCGATCTTCGAAAACCAAAACAACATATGATTTTTAACATTAGCTGTGAACCCGGCTTAGCAGGTGTTCTTGCAGGAACAGTTAGACTGGATGAGGCAATCCAACCCGGCTCAGTCAAGGGGCTTGATTTATTACCTCGTGGTCCGAAAGTGATTAATCCTTCCGAAACACTTAACAGTGAAGCGTTCGCCCAGATATTAAAGAATCTAACAAAATGTTATGACAGGGTCATAATCGATTCGGCACCGGTCGTACCTGTTGCCGACAGCCAGATTATTGCAGCGAGGTGCGATACTGTTTTGTTAATAATCAGGGCAGATAAGTCCACGAGGAAGATTGTCCAGCACGCGCGCGATAATCTTGTTGGTGTCGGTGGAAACTTGCTCGGTGCCATTGTTAATGATGTGACACGGAAACACGGCCACTATGGTTATTACGGAAGATATCACAGCAGCTATGGCTATCGTGATTACAGCTATGGCGGCTACTACGGAGAGGATATTAGTACTGAAACCAAGAACGAATACGAACAAAACGTTTTTGTGTGAATCAATTTATGGGGGTTGTTTGCATGGATTATACGCAAATCAGATGCGCATAACATTTTAAGAGCAGGATTCCTGCCGCTTAACTTGCAAGTCACCCCTGGGATTGCCTTGGAGTAATAAACTGAAATATGAATATGTTCTTTGATGAAGATTTGAACGTTACAGAGCTAAACGACCAGCAAAGGTCCGCCCAAGCTGGGTATGTAGATATACATTGCCATTGCCTGCCAGCTGTCGATGATGGCCCAGCCACGAAGTACGAAGCGCTTGCCTTATGCCAACTGCTGGTTGATGATGGTATAACCGCAGTTATGGCAACACCACATCAATTGGGTCAGTTTGACGGCAATAATGAAGCTCCAGAGATCAGAAAAGCCGTTTTAACGCTCAATGAAGAATTAGAAACCCACCAAATACCACTTACTGTTATGCCCGGTGGGGACATTCGATTGGATGAACGAATTTGTCAACTTATCAAGGCTGATAAAATACTTACTCTTGCCGACGGAGGGAAGTACATACTCCTTGAGTTTCCATCTGAGGTGCTCATAGATATTGAGCCATTACTCGTTGAACTATCTTGTCAAGACATTCAAGTAATCATTTCACATCCTGAACGACATTTCGTCCTTCGCAGGCAACCTGAAGTATTACCGAAATGGTTGAGACACTCTGCTCATTTACAGGTCACAGCCGGTAGTTTGCTTGGTGAGTTTGGACCTTCGGCCGAAAGAGCAGCTTGGCACCTATTAAGGGCAGGTTGGGTTTCCCTCGTGGCAACAGACTCTCACAATCTGAGTAATCGAAGACCGCGGATGAGAGCCGCCTTTAATAGTATTAGTAGAAAAATGGGGCAGGTAAGCGCTCACCGAGTCTGTATCGAAAATCCACTAAGAGTGTTGGAAGGTAGGAATATAGCAACTACTTTCTTCCAAAAAAACAGGGAACTCAGTAATGCCGAGATTTTGCCAGACAAATTTCGATTATGATATGCCTACAAGCAGGCTCGATATTGCAATTGAATGTATAATCGTAAGCCTCCTGGTCTTTATGCCTCTGGTTTTCGGAGTAGTTCATGCATGGAGTGAGGAGATAGTCGTTGTCATATCGGGTGCAATCGTGATTTGCTTTTTGCTGAAACTCCTACTTCACAACAATGAGCGCTTAATCTGGACCTGGGCATATGTGCCACTTGGTGCTTTCTTGCTTCTTGTAGCCATTCAGCTTGTTCCTTTACCGACCTGGCTGGTCAGCAGTATTTCACCAAATACTATAGCCCTGAAAAGGGAACTCTTGGGTGACTTGCGCAACGCAAATGAAGTCCTCAAATCAATGACCGTCAGCTTTTATCCGAATGCTACGAAACACGACTTGCGGTTGATACTGGCAGTTGTCGGTGTGTTTGTGGTTGTCCTTAATGTCTTCCGACGTCCTGATCAGATAAAACGCCTCCTGATGGCAGTAGCATTAATCGGAGCTGTAATTGCTTTTATTGTCGTGGCCCAGAATCTTTTTGGAAATAACAAAATCTATTGGTTCACATCCGGAAGGTATTACGCAGGATATTCAGGTCCATTCGTCAATCACAGTAATTATGGACAATTTATAAACTTGTCGATTGGAGCAGCACTTGGTCTGCTTATAGTGAAACTGCATGAGGTTTTTGACAACAAGAAGATAACGCTGCTGGCTGTGTTCGAGTACTTTTGCTCCGACTCTGCAATACTGTTGTGGCTGCTCATTGCAATTGTCGGTGTTGGTATAGCAACAGTCTTCATCTCTCTAACACGAGGCGGCATGGTTAGCATGCTTATTGCCATGGGTTTCACTACATTGCTTATTTCATCGAAACGGCATCTCAGAGGTAACGGCTGGACAATGGTTGCTGTAGCACTGATCGCATTAACTTGTGTTTTGTATATAGGTTTCGATGCCGTTTACGACCGTTTGGCAACTCTCAGGGATCTGCATGAAGCTGGAGCAGCCCGGCTGCAAATGCTCAAAGATACAACTGTAGCTTGGTCAAAGTTCCCGCTACTTGGGACCGGATTAGGAACATATTCGGTGGTCTATCCGATGTTTGACCGCTCCATGATCACCTCTCTGGCCACACACGCTGAAAACGAATATGCCCAAGCCTCCGAAGAAACCGGGCTAATCGGCCTAAGCCTGCTCATTGTTTTCGCAGCTATCGTCTGGTTCCACTTTTTCCGGAACATCCGCCGCACCAGCCATCCCATTAACTCGGCAGCCTACGGTCTGGGTTTTGGCCTACTGGCAATACTTATCCACAGCTTCAGCGATTTCGGCCAGCACCTTCCGGCAAATGCATTTTTATCTGCCATATTCTGTGCATTGCTAATAGCTTTGGCTCGGCAGGGAGAAACCAGAAATTCTGTCACGAAAAAAACCTTGTCTTTGGGAAACAAGGTCATAAACATAGCTCTGTTTCTCGGCGTATTTGGAATTTGGGTATGGATTATTGTAGGCGCCAATAACAGCCGTCTCGCCGAAGCCCACTGGAACAAAGTTCGTTCTATCGCAGAAAAACTTGCCAAAAACAACTGGCAGGAGACAGATGTCACGTATACGGATTTGCTCTCTCATGCCTCTGCTGCGTCAGCCTGCGAGCCTGAAAATGTCAAATACATATATTGGCTCAATGTTTACCGTTGGCGGTCAATATACCAGGCAGCAAATCCAAACATTGCAGATGTCACCGTTACCAACGATTCAATGCCTGTCGTTCACAATATCGTTGAACAACTTCACAAAGCTCGTGCGCTGTGTCCGACATATGGGCCATCCTATAGTTTTGTCGGGCAATTAGAAAAATTCATTCTCAACGATGAGACGGGCGCAAGCAGAATCAAAAAAGGATATCTGCTGTCTCCCTGCGATCCGATAGTCTGTTTTATCGCCGGTTATCTCGATATTTTGGAAGGCAGATATGAACAGTGTTTCGCCAAGTTTGAAAAGGCTGTACAGCTCGATGGCGGTCTGTTTAAAGATGTTGTGACCATATATGTCGACCACCTTAGTCGTCCACACAAGGCTATGGCACTTGCAGGAGATGACATCAGTCGGCTAAATCACATCGTCCTTGTATTCATGGACGCCCAATATGATGACCTTGTACAGCAATGCCGGGAAAAAATAGAGAAGTTGCTTAAAGAAATGTGCTCCCGGCCTGATGCAACCGCTCCGCTTTTAGCTTCCTTGGCCTGCTTCTATAGGGAACAGCATAATACCGAAGCAGCAATAGAATATTATCGTCGCGCTTTAACACTTGATTACAGCCAGGTCCTCTGGCGGATTGAGTTAGTAAAGTTACTTGCAGAGACGAAAAAGATACCTGAGGCGATGCGTGAGGCGAGGATATGCCTCCGATTGCGCCCAAACTCTAAAGAAGCTGAGAAGCTTGTGGCGGATTTTTCAGTGCATCCTGCTGTATGGGATAAAGATATCCAATCGCACTGAATTACTAATAAAAGTTAACGAAGTTCGCTTCAATGTCATGGCCTCATATTGAATACAGAGGCCAAAATCCTGCGTCGGCACACCGACGGGGACGGAGTATGCGCAGAGCTTATTTGTCAAAATTAAAGCTATAATTTGAAACAATGATTACCATCTTACCCGTATATCTTGGCTCAACCATACTATCGATCATAAGTACATCGATTATCATTCGTTTTGCTCGGCGATCCAGTATTATGGATGCCCCTGATATTCGTAAAGTTCACTCACAACCTGTTCCGCGAATAGGTGGTGTTGCAATTTTTATATCCACAATGAGTATTATCATACCTTTATTGCTGTTAACAAATGCCGGAAGAAATAATCCCTTTCTCACTGGTTTCAAAGGCTTATTTTTGTTATCAGCAGTTTGCTTAATTTTCCTTGTCGGACTTGTTGACGATATTCTCGGTATGAGGGCAAGAATAAAGCTGTTAGCTCAGATTGCGGCATCACTGATAGTGTGCCAAGTGGGTATTCGAATCGATTCAGTTACGATTACCGATTCGCTGGTTGTCAACTTCGACTGGTTTTCATGGCCAATTACAGTCTTCTGGATTGTCGGCCTAACCAACGCCGTCAACTTGATCGATGGCCTTGACGGACTCGCTGCAGGTATTTGCGCAGTTGCATGTGGAGTTATAATGATACTTACTTTGCGCTTCGGCATGCCAGTAATGACAATAATTATGTTATCTCTGCTCGGCGCCCTGACTGGTTTTTTATTCTTCAATTTCAATCCGGCAAAAGTATTCATGGGTGATTCAGGCAGTCTGTTTTTAGGTTTCACCATAGCATCTTCAAGCATACTATGCGCTTCTAAAGCCGAGACTCTCGTGGGATTAGCCCTACCGGTTTTAGCTTTGGGAATACCTGTTTTTGACACTTTTTTCAGTATGCTGCGAAGATTTCTTGAACGAAGGTCACTATTTTCGCCGGACCGAAGCCATTTTCACCATAAGCTTTTAGCCCTTGGTCTTCATCAGCGACACGCAGTTCTCATTGCTTATGGTCTGACCTTAGTAACTGTCGGACTTGGAATGTTTATGTTAGTTACCCATAATACTCAGACAATAGTAGTATTTATTTGCATCATGCTTCTGCTGGTACTTGTATTCAGAGCTGTTAGTGCAGTCAGGTTCAGGGAAATGCTGGCCAGCTTGAAACGGAAATACGAAATTGCCCATCAAAAAAGGCTGGAAATCGAGAATTTTGAGCAAATCGAGCTTTACTTCCGAAACGCTCAGATTTTTGAGCAATGGTGGCAGGCGGTTTGTTTCGCTGCCGAGAAGATGGGATTTGTTAGGAGTTTGTTACCTTTAACTAATCGCGATGGAACACGGCGAATGTTAGCATGGGAAAGAAACGATCAAAACTTAAAAGCAAGTAACATACTCAGGTCGACCTTAGCTATCCGCGACCGGCGATCCGGGTCACCACTTAACCTGGAGGTCCAGGTAAATGCGAACGGCTCTCTTGAATCTGCTGGCCGCCGTCTGACATTATTCGGTCGGCTACTTGAAGAATACAGTGTTGCAAAACTAACCGGATAAAAAACAAATATCTTTAGTTTCCAGATTGTCAGTTCTCTACGGAGAGGGCTGAAAGCGGCCCGGATTTAAGATACCAAGAATATGCTACGATTCAGGTTCTTTATAAGGCAGTTTCACTTGAAAGCCAATTACATATTATTACGGAATAGATGAATACAAAGGGGCTATAATGAAAGCGATTATTCTCGCAGGAGGATTCGGAACTCGAATTAGCGAAGAAACGCATCTACGACCTAAGCCTATGATAGAAATAGGGGGAAAACCAATACTGTGGCATATCATGAAGCATTATACCTATTACAATATTAATGAGTTCATCATTTGCTTAGGTTACAAAGGCTATTATATCAAAGAATATTTTGCGAATTATTATATGCATATGTCTGACGTGACTTTTGATATGCGACATAATCAAATGGAGGTGCATTGCAATCATTGTGAACCCTGGAAGGTCACTTTGCTGGACACCGGCCCCGACACTATGACAGGTGGACGCTTAAAACGTGTTGCTTCACATCTTGACGAGGAGCCTTTTTGTTTTACATATGGTGACGGTGTAGCTGATATTGACATTCATTCTCTGATTGAGTTTCATTGGACAAGCGGTTGTCTGGCTACTATGACGGCTATCCAGCCACCAGGCCGGTATGGATCCTTAAACATTGAAGGTCATTTAATTCGGCAGTTTCAGGAAAAACCTAAAGGTGATGGAGCTTGGGTCAATGGTGGCTTTTTTGTCCTTGATCCCAAGGTAATAGACTATATCCCGAATGATAATACGATATGGGAACGAGAGCCTCTTGAACGCTTAGCCGCTGAAGGCCAACTTAGTGCATACAAACATCAAGGTTTTTGGCTGGCCATGGATACGATGAGAGATAAGATCAAACTTGAGGAATTGTGGGCTAATGGCAAGGCACCGTGGAAAGTATGGGATAAGGAAATTAATATTGCTATAGATGAAATACATTCAAAGGCACAAAGGTCATATCAGTTGCACTAATGTTTATGTTCAAGGATTTCTACAGAAACAAACGAGTTTTGATAACAGGCCATACCGGCTTTAAGGGGAGCTGGCTTTCCGAATGGCTTCTTTTACTTGGAGCATACCCAATTGGGTACAGTCTTGAGCCGGAAACAAGTCCTGCACTTTTTGAGCAATTAAATTTAGAAAAGCGTATGGGGCACCAAATTGCAGATATTCGATGCCCCAACATATTTGCAGATAGCGTAAAAGCAAATCAGCCGGACATTATTTTTCATTTGGCAGCACAGCCTTTGGTCAGACAGTCTTATGTAGACCCTGTCATGACCTTTGAGACAAATGTTCTTGGCACAATATACCTCCTTGATTCCTTGCGATTTCTGGAGAAACCTTGCTCAGCAGTGATAGTCACTACTGACAAATGTTACGAAAACCACGAATGGCTTTATGGATACAGGGAAAATGATCCGTTAGGCGGCAACGATCCATACAGTTCCAGCAAAGCCTGTGCAGAATTGGCTATTCACTCTTTTCGACAATCATTTTTTATGACGAATGCGCCTAATCCGGTTGCAATTGCCAGTGCTCGTGCTGGTAACGTTGTCGGAGGCGGCGATTGGGCCAAGGACCGAATTATGCCTGACTGCATTCGGGCCTTAGCACAAAAGCAATCTATACCTGTTCGTAATCCCAACGCAACTCGTCCCTGGCAGCACGTTCTGGAAGCCCTTTCCGGTTATCTTCTGTTGGGACAGCTTATTTATCCCGGCAATACAGGACTGAACAAAAGTCTGTGCGGTGCATATAATTTCGGACCAGGTGTTGACTCGAATCGAACTGTTCAATCTTTGGTTGAGAAAATCTGTGAATATTGGCCGGGAGATTGGGAAGATTATAGCGACCCCAATACACCACACGAAGCAGGCCTTCTCAATCTTAATACTGATAAAACCTGGCATTATTTACGATGGCAACCTGTCTGGGATTTTGAAACAACTATTAAAGAGACTGTGCACTGGTATCGTGAAATTGTCGAATTACAGCCAGATGCAGAAAAAATTGCAGAAATTACTCGAAAACAGATTTGGGAATATTATCAACAAGCCAAGCATAAGAACCATAAATGGGCCTGTAAAAGTGAGCTTTATGATCAGAGCTTAATTGCCACTGTATAATCGACTTATATTCAGGATCAAAAGGGTTCTCCCGCATATTAATGGGCAGTTTTAATGAATAAAACATTAGTAAAAAGAAAAGAAATTCTACGTCTTGTCAGAGAATACTATTACGAGACGTTTCTATCTAAAGAATTTGTACCAGGCGAAACTCCGATTCGTTATGCCGGTCGCGTATTTGATGATCAAGAGCTGGTCAACGCAATGGAAGCCTGTTTGGATTTTTGGCTAACAGAGGGTCGTTTTACTAAAGAATTTGAATGCGAGTTAGCAAAGAAAGTGGACGTAAAATATGTGTCTTTGGTTAATTCAGGATCTTCAGCAAATTTACTGGCGATCACTGCTCTAACATCTCATTTGTTAGGTGACCGAAGGCTGGTGCCAGGGGATGAGGTTATAACTGTGGCAGCAGGTTTTCCCACAACACTCAATCCGATTATTCAAAATGGTCTTATACCAGTTTTCGTAGATGTGGACATTCCTACATATAATGCAAAAATACAGGAGGTAGAAGCTGCAATAAGTAACAGAACTCGTGCTATTTTTATCGCTCATACTTTGGGTAATCCTTTTAATATTAATGAGATCATGAAAATCGTAGATAAGTATGATTTATATCTCATTGAGGATAATTGCGATTCATTAGGATCAATCTACAATAAGAAACAAACAGGTTCATTTGGGCATTTGTCGACATGTTCTTTTTATCCGGCACATCATATCACAACAGGAGAGGGTGGAGCTGTACTAACCTCAAATGATACGCTCGCAAAGATAGTCGAGTCGCTTAAAAACTGGGGTAGGGACTGTAACTGTGGCCCAGGACAGAATAATAAATGCGGACAGAGATTTTTAGGCCAATTTGGGGCATTACCTTATGGATATGACCATAAGTATGTCTATTCGCATATAGGATATAATCTAAAGATGACGGATATCCAGGCAGCGATAGGTGTGGAGCAATTGAAGAAGCTTGATGGTTTTTGTAAAGCACGAAATCACAATTTTTCACTCTGGAAGAGAAGTTTTCAACAATATGAAGACCATTTTATTTTGCCGGAAGCAACAGAAAGCTCTAATCCGGCTTGGTTTGCTTTTCCTATTACCGTACGGGAAGATGTCGGTTTTACGAGAACAGAATTAACAAATTATCTAAATAAGAACAAAATTGAAACACGAAACCTCTTTGGAGGGAATCTCCTTAGACAACCCGCTTATCGGGGCATTCATCATCGTATAATAGGTGACTTGCATAACACAGATCGTATCATGAATAATACATTTTTTTTAGGTACATACCCTGGGGTAGGTAGTGAGAAGATTGAGTATACGATGGATATTATAGCTTCCTTTCGAAAGTCAGAATTAAAACGATCATATTGTATGGCGGATAGGATAAGCATTTAAAAAAACAAAAATCCAGAATAAACGGCACGGTAAATTCCGTTAAAGGGGATCATAAATATGAAAAATAGAGAAGACCTTTTTAGCAAACCAATATTCATCTTTGAAATGGCTAATAATCACATGGGTGATGTTGACCATGGAATAGAAATTATCAGGGAATTTGCAAAGATTATTAAAGATTTCAGTGAATTTTCATTTGGTTTTAAATTTCAATATCGGAATTTGGATACTTTTATTCATCCGGATTATAAGAACAGTAAAGACTATAAATATATTAAACGATTTTCTGAAACAAAGATTGAAAAAGAAGCTTTCAAACGATTGAAAGATGAGCTTGCTCATCCCGGATTTATAGCTATTTGTACCCCCTTTGATGAAGCCTCGGTTGATTTAGTTGAAGAACATGATTTCCAAATCATCAAAATTGCCAGTTGTTCAATTACCGATTGGCCTTTGTTAGAACGTATTGCGAAAGCAAACAAGCCTATAATAGGCTCGACTGCAGGTGCTTCCCTTGAAGATATAGATAAAGTTGTTTCATTTTTTGAGCATCGGCAAAAACAATTTATTCTTATGCATTGTGTCGGTTCTTATCCAACCCCTAATGACATGTTAGAGTTGAATCAGATTGATTTATTTAAATCCAGATATCCGGAGATTCGAATAGGTTATTCTACCCATGAAGAGCCGGACAATGTTGATGCAATCAAAATTGCAGTTGCCAAGGGGGCTGTTGTTTTTGAACGGCATGTTGGCATCCAAAATGAAAAATATAAACTTAACGCTTATTCATCCTCACCTGATCAAATATTTAAATGGCTTTTATCAGCCAGAGAAGCTTATACGATGTGTGGTGTTCGTAACCAACGCAGACAGATTTCGCAAAAAGAACAGAGCGACCTGAGGGGTCTTCAACGAGGCGTGTTTGCAAAAGGCGATATAAAGGCGGGAGAAAAGATTAACGGTGAAAAAGTATTTTACGCCATTCCGAATTTCCATGATCAACTCGTTGCAAATTCCATGTCGAAATATTTGGACATTGTTGCTCGAAAGGATATTCCTGCAAATCAGCCGGTCCTGTCTAATGACTTACAAATAACAGACTCTCGTGATAAGGTTTTAAGTATTATTAAAGATATTAAGGGATTAGTATTGAAAAGCGGCATAAAACTTCAAAATAAAATTGATTTTGAACTTTCGCATCATTATGGCATAGATCAATTTAATCAATACGGCTGCACAATAATGAATATAATAAATCGGGAGTATTGTAAAAAGCTCATTATGTTGTTGGCCGGCCAGGAAAATCCTAAACATACTCATAAGGTGAAAGAAGAAACGTTTCACATTCTCCATGGGGACGGATGGATTAAACTTAATGGCGAAACTTTGAACTTTACCGCCGGCGATCTTCTTACGGTAGAACGGAATGTCCCACATAGTTTCGGAACAAAAACAGGTGCGATTCTTGAAGAAGTTTCTACTACGCATATTAAAGCAGATTCCTATTATGACGATTCGTCAATCGATAAAACGGAGAATAGAAAAACATATATGACGTTCTGGATAGACTGGCTGGATAAGCCAATTAAATAAGAAAGGCATGAATGATAACCATTGCGTGGGACGTAGATGATGTGCTCAACAATCTAATGTTCGAGTGGTTTAAAACGACATGGAAAAAATCGCATCCGGAATGTAACATTGTTTATGAAGATTTATCAGAAAATCCTCCACATCGCATCCTTGGAGTTTCAAAAGAACACTACCTTAAATCTTTGGACGCCTTTCGCGCCGATTCTCCTTTTAACCAGATGATTCCCGTACTCCAGGTGAAAGAGTGGTTTGCACATCATGGTCACCAATTCCGACATATCGCATTAACATCTGTTCCTTTTTTTGTGGCCAGCAAATCCGCCAAATGGGTATTAACGCATTTCGGGCAATGGATAAGAACTTATCATTTTGTTCCCTCATATCGTGTTACATGCAAAATTCCGGTTTATGATCAAACAAAACAGGAATTTTTTAAATGGATTCAACAAATAGACTATCTTGTTGATGACAATGAAGATAATATTAAAGAGGCCGAATCTGTTGGAGTTAAAGGAATACTTTTTCCGAGGCCCTGGAATCCTGAAAAAAGCAAACCTGTTGAAACCATTTTATCATTTCTATCTTCGTTATAATAACACCCAAGTTCAAGATTGAATGAAGCTTTCCGATTATATTTTCAATTTCGTTGCTGAAACAGGTACTCGGCATATTTTCTTTCTTCCCGGTGGCGGTTGCATGCACTTAGTTGATTCTCTGGGAAGAAAATCTGAACTTCAAAAAATATGCTGCCTCCATGAACAAGCTGCTGTTATTGCTGCTGAAGCATATAGTCAGTACACAAACAATCTGGGCATTGCCCTGGTGACAACAGGTCCCGGAGCGACAAATGCTATTACCGGTGTTGCCGGCGCATGGATTGATTCGACTCCGCTTCTTGTCATTTCCGGACAAGTAAAGCGTTCTGATATGATCGGTTCGAGTAGCGTCAGGCAAATCGGCATCCAGGAAGTGGATATCGCATCAATAGCCAAACCTATTACAAAATACGCAGTGACCGTCACAAATCCCAATATGATAAAGTATCATCTTCAGAAAGCCCTGTATCTGGCAACAAACGGCAGAAAAGGGCCGGTCTGGATTGATCTACCTCTTGATGTTCAAGGCAGTATCATTAATGAGCAGAGGCTCCCGGAATTTGTGCCGGACTATCTATTTTCTGAGAAATTATCAGCTAACGAAATTGAAAAACGGGTTCTTATGGCTGCTGATATGCTTTCAAAAGCTCAACGACCGGTCATTTTGGCCGGCAATGGTATTCGTCTATGCAATGCAACAGAGGCATTTAATAGTTTGATTCAGACTATTAAGGCTCCAGTCCTTTTAACATGGAAGGCCAGTGACTTTTTATGGGAAGAGCATGAATTATATTGTGGGAAGCCTGGCATTATTGGGCAGCGCGGAGCAAACTTTACTCAACAGAATGCAGACTTTTTATTGTCCATTGGCGCACGGCTTGACCTCTGTCAGGTTGGTCATAACTATTCTAATTTCGCTCGTGCAGCCAAAAAAGTCATCGTTGATATTGATAAGCATGAATTAAATAAAATCAAAACATTTGTTGATATACCGGTCCCTGCCGATGCAGGTGTCTTTATAAATGGGTTATTGGATGCACTACCTAAAGTAAAAACGAACGATTATTCTTCCTGGCTTTTTCAATGTAAACAGTGGCAACAGAAGTATCCGGTAATACTCGATGAATATAAGCGATCAACAGGGCCTGTTAATCCCTATTATTTTTTTGATGTTTTGTCAATCCTGTCAAATGAAAAAGACTTGATCGTTCCCGAAAGTTCAGGAATCTGTGCGGAAATAACTCAACAAGCATTTCGTTTAAAACCAAGACAGCGTATATTGAATACTCCCGGACTTGGGGCAATGGGATTTGGGCTACCCGCATGTCTTGGAGCTTGTCTTGCGAGCAATGGCCGTAGAACTATTAGTATCATAGGTGATGGTGGGCTACAACATAACATTCAGGAATTTGAAACTATTGCTCGGCTAAAGCTTCCTCTGAAAATATTTATTCTTAATAACAATGGTTATGCCTCAATACGCAATATGCAAAGAACACATTTTAAAGGGAATCTTGTCGGTTGTGATTCAAGCAGTGGATTAACCTTACCTGATACCTGTAAAATAGCCCGGGCGTATGGATTGGCAACAGTAAGGATCAAAAATCAAAGCAATTTATCCGATGAGATTGCGGATGTTTTAAGCCACAAAGGAACTATAATTTGCGAAGTTATGGTAGACCCTGAAGTTTTAATCGCCCCTAAAATGTCATCACAGGCACTACCTGACGGCAGAATGGTTTCCAAGCCTATGGAGGATCTGTGGCCATTCCTTGACCGAGAGGAGCTGCAGTTAAATATGTTAGTGCCCCTTTTGGAAGGTTCGAAATAAAGTGATGAAAATATTGATAACTGGAGGGAATGGATTTATTGCCAGAAACTTACTTGAATACTTGAAAACTGAATACACCGTATTATCTCTTAATAGTAAAGAATTCAACCTTTTAGATGCTCCAAGAGTTTATGAATTCATCAAGGACAACCAATTTGATGTAATAATTCATACTGCAACGTACGATGCTGCACCAAAACATTCCACCAAAGATCCATCAAAGGTGATGGAATATAACTTAAAGATGTTCTTTAACATTGTCAGATGTAAAGATTATTTCGGCAAGATGATTTATTTTGGTTCTGGCGCAGAGTTTGGCCGTGATAACTGGATACCGAGAATGAAGGAAGACTATTTTAACCAGCATGTCCCCTCAGACCAATACGGATTTTCAAAATACATAATGACTAAATATGCGCAATTAAGCAGTAACATATATAATCTTAGGCTTTTTGGAGTCTTTGGCAAATATGATGATTGGCGAACCCGGTTTATTCCAAATGCCTGCTGTCACGCAGTATTGGACCTGCCTGTTAGAATTAATCAAAACGTTTTTTTCGATAATCTTTATATCGAAGATTTAATGAGAATAATTCAGTGGTTTATTGATAATAAGCCGCAGAGGAATGTATATAACGTTTGTAGCGGCGAAGTTTATGATTTTAAAACTTTAGCGGAAATGATTATTAAAATCTCAGGAAAAAACTTGGATATCATAATCGTAAAAGAAGGGCTCGGAAAGGAATATAGCGGGGACAACTCATTACTATTGAGCGAATTAAAAGGTTTTAATTTCAACTCGATTGATCAGTCGATTAAGGCTCTTTACGATTGGTACGATTCAAATAAACATATAATCCATAACAATACCTTAGAGAATAGGCAATATAAACCTGCTTTATGAATATTCGCGAAGCAATTAGATTTCTCGATAAACAGATTCCAGATCCTTCAAAAGGTTTACCTGAGGAATTGTTTCTTTTTATCAGCCGGGTCACTCCAATGATAAATGTTGACCTTCTTATCAAAGACAAGAATGATCGTATACTCTTATCATGGAGAGATGATCAATTTGCCGGTATTGGCTGGCACTTACCGGGTGGAATTGTGCGGTCCAAGGAAAAAATTGAAAAAAGAGTTTTGAAAGTCGCAGAAACGGAAATAGGCGCCGCAGTTGAATTTGCTCCGGCTCCAATCGCAATCAACCAAATCATTGATAGCAAACTAAAATCAAGAGGACATTTTATATCTCTGCTATACAAATGTTTTCTCTCCGGCAAATATATTCCTAAAAATAACGGCCTGTCAGAAAATGAAGCAGGCTATCTTATGTGGCATGATTCCTGCCCCTCCAACCTTATAGGATATCACGAAATATACAGAAAATACTTTTAAAGAGTGTTTTATGCCGGTAAATAAATGTCGAGTATGTAGCCATAATTTTTTCGAAGAACCGCTGTTGCGCTACGAAAATATGCCTGGTGCGGCTCAGTATTTTTCAGATGCAGATTCGCTGGCAGAAGATAAAGGAGTTGCCCTTGAAGTCTGCCAGTGTTCCGGATGCGGATTAGTACAATTAAGTAACGATCCTGTCCCTTATTATAAAGAAGTTATACGCGCCTCGGCTATCTCGGAAGAAATGAAAGAGTTCCGAAGCAGGCAATTTAATAGTTACGTGCAAAAACATTGTCTTGAAGGAAAGAAAGTTATTGAGATCGGATGTGGCCGTGGAGAATACCTGGCCATCATGCAGCAATTTAATGTGGACGCTTATGGATTAGAGGATTCAAAGGAATCGGTAAGGCAGTGTAGAAATAATGGCCTGAACGTTTCAAAAGGATTTATTGAAAATACTACTCAAAAATTATCCGATGCCCCATTTGATGCTTTCTTTATCTTAAACTACCTTGAACATCTACCGGATCTAACTTCAACTCTTGGAGGAATACATAACAATTTAACGGATGGAGCTGTTGGGCTTGTAGAAGTGCCAAATTTTGACATGATTTTGCGAAAAAAACTTTTCTCTGAATTTATAGGTGATCATCTATTCTATTTTACCAGGGAAACTCTAAGTACAACGCTGAGGCAAAATGGATTCGAAATTATTGACTGCCGTGAAGTGTGGTATGAATACATCATTTCTGCTATTGTAAAAAAAAGAAAAAAGCTGGACATATCGTATTTTTATAATTGCCGGGAGAAACTTAAAAATGAAATTGAAGAATATATTTGTCGTTTTAAGGATAAAAATGTAGCGATATGGGGAGCCGGACATCAGGCGCTTGCGGTCATTTCTTTAGCGAATTTAGCAGGTAAAATAAAATACGTTGTCGACTCTGCACCATTTAAACAGGGCAAATTCACACCAGCTACACATGTTCCCATCGTTGCTCCTGACACGCTTAATTCAGATCCGGTAGATGCAGTAATAATAATGGCGGCCAGCTACTCCGACGAGGTAGCGAGAATTATAAGGCGGGATTTTGATAGTAATATAGAAATATCAATATTGAGAGATTTTGGATTGGAAGTTGTCTTAGATCGCCAGATGAGCTTTTAACAGAAAAATACCAAGTACGGCCGGAATTTATATATTCAGAATAATCAAAGTATAGCAATAAATCTTTAATGAAAGTTAAATCATATGAAGATACTCCTCGTAATGCCTAATACTATAATTTATCCTGTTGGTATTGCTTATATCAGTAGTGCTCTTAAGCAAGCAGGACACGAGGTTGACTGCATTGTTTTTGATGGTCACGACACTCTTGCTAATAAAGTTTAGGAAGGTTTTGATTTTGTTGCAACCGGGGGGCTATCTTGCGAATATGCAAAGCTAAAACAAATATCGGACATCGCAAAGCAAGCAAAGACTAAAACGATTTTTGGCGGCGGGATTATTACATCCGAGCCGGAATTAATGAGCCGCGCATTAAATGCTGATTATTCTATAATAGGTGAAGGCGAAGAAGCTATTGTGGATTTATTATCCTGCTTGGAAAACAACGACAACTTATCAATGGTCAAAGGCATTTGTTATTTGGACAATGGAAATTATTTTCTAACTGAAGAGAGGAAACAAATTAACGACCTCGATTCTATTCCATGGCCTGATTATGAAAGTTTTAATTATAATAATCATCTTGCCTCAATGAAGCCCACTGATCAATATTATTATGATATTTTCGATTATCCACGAGAATATCCTCTCGTTGCATCCAGATCCTGCCCTTTTTTATGTACTTTTTGTTACCATCCAAGCGGCAACAAATACAGGCAAAGATCCGTCGATTCAATTATGGAGGAACTTAAAGAAAGAATTCCTAAGTATAAAATAAATATAGTTGGCATATATGATGAGCTTTTCTCAAATAATAAAGAGAGACTTTATGAGTTTTGCCGGCGGTTTAAAGAATTTGCCGACACTCTTCCCTGGGAAGTTAAATGGGGTTGCCAGATGCGGGTCGACAGCCTGGATGAAAAACTGCTTGAGACAATGAAGGATTCTGGATGTTTTATGGTCAGCTACGGCTTTGAAAGCTACAGTCCAAAAATCTTAAAAAGCATGAAAAAGTACATTAAGCCTGAACAGATTCATAATGCGATCCATAAGACTTTAGATAAAGGAATTTCCATACAGGCAAACTTTATTTTTGGTGATGTAGCCGAAACTATGGATACTGCGATGGAAACGCTAAATTTTTGGAAAAACATCCGGAGGCTGGTATTCAATTATTTTCCATTATTGTTTGTCCCAACAGCGAACTATACCAATATTGTGTAAATAAAAACATTGTAAAAGATAAGCTTCATTTCATTAAATATAATCTCTTCGATTGTTTTAATATGACAAAAATGTCAAATAGAGAGTTTTCTAAACTACAGTCTCTTTTGTATTTATACACAATCAAACATAGCGTTTATTCTACACCTATTGAAATAAGCTCGACAGGTATGAAAATAAAATGCCCTCACTGCCGCGAAATTGTTGAGTACAATAACTATAAAATCAAAGGAATTTTTTATAAACAGAAAATGTACTGCAGAAACTGCCGTAAAAGATTTCACGCTGTTAATCCTTTTTATAAATACTATACGAAGTTTACATTATTTTTAGTCTTAAAATATAAAATCGATACCGCCATTTTGAAATTAAAAACCAAGCTAATTAACAAACTGAAGTCTTACTCTTTAATATGGCGCCTGTACAGAAAATATAGACAAATAACAACTTAAATTACACATAATAAAATATGAAAATTCACAGAAAAACCAAAAGCTTTATCAGCCATATCATAAGAACATACTTTCCTGCTCTTTATTGGCTCCTGCTGTTTAACATAATAAAAAAAAGAGGCAAATATGAAATAGCAACAAAAGGAAATACCATAGAAATCAGAGACAAAGACAGAACTATAATTATTAAAAACGGCAAGAATAGAAAGCATGATGTATGTAACTGTAGTTTCCAAAAAATAAAACGCTAAGCAACGAGCTTTAGCAATTTATA
>CAZFOQ010000061.1:0-24319 GCA_964520535.1 uncultured Pirellulales bacterium
GTTTATATTGATAAATCATTAAAATCAGCCGCCTAAAAAATGCGAAAGTTTACTAGAGACCATTTCATAACTTCCGGAGCGTCAGGATAAGGCAAGCTATATGAAAGAATGCATTATAAACAATAATATCACGATCCCAGCGGACAACCAGTCGGCGATTATTTCCAAGCCACGCAAATGTTCGCTCGACTTTCCACCTTCTCTTATAACGTCTCATCTTACGTCCATCATAATATTTCTGGCCCTTATTATTACTGCGATATGGACAAATCAATTCAATTCCTCTCGCCTTGAGCCTGCTTCGAAGAGGATCACTATCGTATCCCTTATCAGCAATCAACCGTTTTGGCTTCTTACGAGGTCGACCTCGTCCTTTTCTCGGAACCGCGATATTGTCTATCGTTTTCTCAAGGAGCTTGACTTCCGCCGGGGACGCCAAGTCCAGGTAGTTTCCAAGAGGAATACCTTGGCTGTCGACCACCACCATCCACTTCGTTCCCTTGCCACGTTTGGTCTTTCCGACGCATTCGCCCCTTTTTTAGCAGGAGCAAAACTACCGTCAACGAATGCTTCGGACCAATCTAACTGTCGGCGTTCGTCAAGTTCTGAAAGAAACGCACGCCAAGCATTAAGCCAGATATCTTGCTCTTCCCAGAGCTTGAGCCTTCGCCAGCATGTCGACGGACTTGGAAATCTTCTGGGCAGGTCAGCCCACGGTGCACCTGTTCTTAAAATCCAGAGAATACCTTCAAACACCTTGCGATTATCAGCCCAGGGTCTGCCTCCTTTCTTTGAAATCTTTGGCTTTGGCAGAAGCGGTTCTATCTTTTGCCACTGTTCATTTGTTAATTTCCATCGTTCTTTGGCCATCGTAAAAACTCCTTTCGATGACCAAGTTTACATAAGTCATTTAATAGCGCAAGTTTAAATTCTATAAATATTTAGGTTATGAAATGCATTCTAGTATACTGCATACAATTATAGCTCAAGTCTTTAACTTTAAGTAAAAATGGATTATAGATCAAGGGACAGTTAATCGACGGCCGATCCTGTATCATTTTCAGTGCTGTTGAGTCTTTTGCTTTTTCCTTATTTTTATGATTTTTTATACGTACCTTTTTTAATATTTCGGATATTGTCGGTAATCTGGTTCCAATGATGGTTCATCTCAGCGACGGCTTTTTCGCCTGATTTGGTTAGTTTAAAATATTTTCTTGTTGGTCCATCCAGAGAGGCTTCCTTGTAACTCGTGACAAGTCCGTCTATTTGCAGTCGTGTAAGGATAGCATAAATATTGCCTTCACGAATGATTAATACTTTGAATTGCTTCAGGCTCTGTACCATATCATATCCGTGGCGCTGACCGTGCCGCAGCATATTGAGAACAACGAGTTCAAGGATCCCTTTACGCAGTTGAGTGTGCCAGTTGTTTAGATTCATATTTCACCTCTTTTCCTTATTCGGTTTTTTCATGTGCTATTTTTTTAGGAAAATTTTATTATTCCGCCGTAATACTATGGGTGAAACCCATATTGGTTTATTTTTAACATTGTTTGCAGTATACTATATAGCAGTATATATATTTCAAAATATTTTCTTTTTTAGAAAAAGATCAAAGACGACTTCATATGGCTAAGTTTGCCGGTGATCCAGATTCACAATTGTCTTTTCTTTCAAAAGACACTGTTCCAAATTTTAATTGTGTATAAACAACTGCTATTTAAGAGATCGTGTGTTATTTATTCTATGCAGTATACTACAAAGAAGTATACGAGAAAGTTAAAACAGATAATAATTTTATATATTTTCTTTCTGTTTGAAGCTTTAAGTAGTCATGGTTTTTCCTGGAGAAGGCTTCCATTTATATTTTAACTCTCTAAGCTTTTATCAATTATTTTTCCATACAGGATCAAATGGATGTATATAGTGGTCGTAGGTTTAAAAAAAAGCCAGTTGCGGGGAAATTTGCAGCGCTTTGTGATAACCGGCAGGGCGGCTGAAAAAAAATTTGGGGTGGGAAAAACAGGCGGATTTTCATAAGCATTTCTACAGGCGGGGATTAGCTTATCTTAACATCAGTCCTATAATAAAATTTTGCCAATATTCCCAAAAGTTTGTTGACAAAGTGGTAGAAAGTGGTAAAATTCCCCACATTGTTAATGTTGAGTGGGACGATTGCCATGCTTTTATTAACAGGTGAATACCAGCACGTTGTGGATAACAAGAGCAGAGTCCTCATCTCAAACAAGCTCAGGAGCCAAATTGATGCAGACGAGCACGGCAGCAGTTTTTATCTGGTTCTCGGGGCCAACGGCATTCTCTGCTTATATCCGGAGAAGTATTTCGAGCAAATCGCCCTTGCGGTTGCGCCGGGCACGACCGCTCCGGATGAGGCGGTCGCGTTCGAGCGAATCAGCTTTGCACTGGCCAGCAAGGTGGAGCTGGACGGCCAGGGCCGATTGCTGCTGAATGAGAGTTTGCGAAAAAGGGCCGGTTTGAAAGACCAGATTACGCTGATCGGAGTTCGGGACCATATCGAATTGTGGAACAGTGAGAACTGGGAACAATATCTCTCGGATAATATGACTCAGTATCAAAAACAAATGTCGCAGGCAAGACAGGTTGTCCTGCAGAAAAAGAACAAGGAACTTGAATCGTAGAAATGGAGGCAGAATGATTGGAATGGATTCGGATCACTGTCGGGTAGTAGCCGGAAGTCTCAGAGGAGAAAGAGAGGTTGACGATCACACCTTTGCCGCACTTGCTGTTCTCAGCGAAAGGCTGGAACGGCTGAAGAAACTTGATGATGCTTTTTCCGGCGTTGAATTTTCGCCTGAAGTTGAGCAGCTACAGGGTCAGAGAAGGATCGCGCCTGTAGTTTAAAAAAAACGGATTTTAATGGCGTTTCGCGGTTAGGTAACCGGTTCCAGTTCGCCGGAATAGGATATTAAACCTTAGCTTTTGGTATGGAAAAAGTGAATGGTTCGACAGTTGAGCATATTCCGGTTCTTGCCGAGACATTAATCGAGCAGATAAACTTACCTACGGATGCGGTGATGGTCGATGCGACCATTGGACACGGAGGTCATAGTTTTCTGTTCGGCAGAAATTTGAGCAAAATGGGGGTAATCGTCGGTATTGACCTCGATCAGGATGCTTTGCGGAGGGCCCAAACCAGATTAAAAGAACTTTCCTGCAGGATAATACTGATACGTGCGAATTTTTCTCAAATCGGCGAGCAGCTCCGCGAACAGGGGATAGAAAAGGTCGATTTCATCCTGGCGGATTTAGGTCTTTGCTCGGCTCAGGTGGCTGATGAGAGGTTTGGGCTTAGTTTCAAGACAAATATGCCGCTTGATATGAGAATTGACAAAAGATTACGAAGCACCGCTGCCGATATAGTTAATAGAGAAAATGAAAAAAATTTAGCTGATTTGATTTATCAATTTGGGCAGGACCGGGCGTCGCGGCGGATTGCACGGTTCATTGTGCATGAACGTAAAAAAGAGCCGATAACAACAACCGGTCAACTGGCAGAGATTATCTGCAAGGCACTGAAAAAGACGGGGAGAAGTCGAAAAAGCAGGATACATCCGGCAACAAGGACCTTTCAGGCGTTGAGAATTGCCGTCAATCACGAGCTGGATAATTTACAGAGCCTGCTGAGTTCATCGCCGGCCTTGATGAATAAAAACGGTATGATCGCGGTGATCAGCTATCACAGCCTGGAAGACCGGTTGGTAAAAAACGATTTTAAACGGAATGCAGAAGCTGGTTTTTACAGGATCATTACGAAAAAACCGCTGACACCGGGCCGGGGAGAAATTGCTAAAAACAGGCGAGCAAGAAGTGCCAAGTTAAGGATTGCAGAAAAACAATAACCGTATTATTCAGAAAAATGGAGTTGCGTTATGACTTCAGATGCCAAGATTGGATTGCTGTTAGGTTTGGTATTTATATTTATTATTGCTTTTGTTATTAACGGCCTTCCGCGCTTCCGTAGTGCGGTAAATAACAGCGAGCTGACTAACAGCATAGTCAATCCGCGAGATGATTCGCTTGGTATTGCCGACAGGGAACGTAAAGTGCAGGAGACTTTCGATTGGCAAGAGCGGATTGAGGCTGAACCGGCTCAGGATTTTCCGCCGGTTGTACAGAATCGCAGCGGTACCGGCGGGCCTGCAGAGGAATCCGAGTCGGTGACTGTGGTGGCGTATGATAATGAAAATCCGGATGGTGTCCGCTATATTATGCCGTTGACGCCAAATGCTTCGGTGATGGAAGAAAATACTGTCCAGGAGCCGGCATACATCGAGCGTCTTGGTCCGGTAAGAAGTAATGAGCGAACGCAGGTAAGAAGACAGGAGCCGGTTAAACAGGCTAAGCCGAAAACTTATATCGTCCAGGATGGTGACAGGCTCTCGGATATAGCGAAGAAATTTTATGGTGAGGTGGAAGGCAACAGATTAGTAAACATTAACCGGATATTCGAAGCCAACCGCAGGCTGTTGAAGTCGGCTGATGAAATTTTTTTAGGGCAGAAGCTTACCATACCGCCGATTCTGGTCTCGACGCAGCCAAAGGATAATAGTAGCGGCATTTTTTCCAACCAGCTCTTTGAGCGGGTCAAATCGATTGGCAGCAGAACCGAGACGGGCAGATGGTATGTGGTCAAGGACGGTGACAATTTGTGGAATATTGCGACCGAGCAGCTCGGTAAGGGCAGCCGATACACGGAGATAAGCAAACTGAACGCCAATATTTTAGCTGATGAGGACAGAGTTGATCCCGGTATGCGTTTGCGATTGCCGGCTCGATAAAGTGCACAGGTGAAATATCCTGCATAAAACATAGGGCTAAAATCCGACAACGTATAATACACGTCATAATGTTTATGTTTATGATGTCTCAATTTCGTTTTGTTTTTGCCGTTCTTTGTCTTACGGCTGTTTTAATTTTTGCCGTTTATCTTCGCGACGCCAACAATCGCATTTTCTATGAGCTTTGCATTTACAGGGCAGAACTTAACCAGTTAAAACAGGAACTCGGCGCCAAGCAATTGCGGCTGGAAGGTATAATCAATCCGGCTGCGATTTCGCAGCGTCTTAACGAATTGAATAATGATAATTGAAAATTGAAAAGCGCTCGAATCACCATCTTTTTCTTGTTGCTTCTTATTGGGTCATTTCTCGGACTGGTCGGGCGGTGTTTTTATCTGCAGTATTTCAGAAACGACCATTATTCCAAAATCTGCCTCGAACAGAAGCGCTCATTCCAGCGATGGCAGCCGCAGCGGGGTGTGATTCTTGATTGCCGGGGCAGGGTGCTTGCCGCGAGCAACAGGATCCAAACCATTTTTGCCGAGCCTCGTGTTATCGAGGATGTCAAGGCCACATCCAGCGAGCTTGCTCCGATCGTTGATATCGGTGCGCACGAAATCTGTAAGCAAATTCTGGAAGGTAAGAATCCCGGCTTTGTAAAAATCAAGGCCGATGCCGACGCCGAACAATGCGGTGCCGCACGCAGGATTCAAGGCATAGGGACTCAAACGGACTGGCAAAGAAATTACCCGATGGGACGTTTTGTGGGAAATGTTGTTGGTTTTACCAGTCGCGATAATCGTGGTCTGGAAGGTATTGAATTGAAATACGACGAGCAGCTCAGCGGATCAGGGGCCCGGAACATATTCTTTGCCGATGTCCGTCGGCGCCCCATTTGCCTGAAAGAGCAAAACGGCACCCTGACCAACGGCGTGGGAATTATCCTGACTCTCGATGCAACGATCCAGCAGATTGTGCGAGATGAGCTGGTAAAACAATATGAGGATTTTGAGGCAGAATCGGCGGTGGCAATCGTCGCAGAGCCGAAGACCGGAGCGATTTTGGCAATGGTCTCAATTCCTGATTTCGATCCGAGCGATCCCCAATCGGCTGACCCGAACAGTCGTCGCAATCGGGCAATTACCGATCAGTTTGAACCGGGCAGTATGATAAAACCGATTATTGTTGCAATCGCAGTCGATAACGGCACGATTCGGAAGGATGAAAAAATATTCTGTGAAAACGGAAACTATTCCGGCAAAGGATTCGGACGAGTCAATGAATACAGGAATCATCGATTCGGCAGTTTAAGTATCAGGGAAGTCCTGATCAAGTCCAGCAATATTGGAATGGCAAAAATCGGACAAAAGATGGGGCAACAGAAGCTTTATGACGGGCTCAGGTTTTTCGGTTACGGCTCTCAGACCGGGATTGAGCTTCCCGGCGAGGTCGAGGGCCTGGTGCGACCCACAAACCAGTGGACCGGATACAGTGTCACTCGAATACCTTATGGCTATGAAATTAATGTCACCGCGATGCAAATGCTTCAGGCTTACTGCATAATTGCCAACGGCGGTCGGTTGGTTAGGCCATATTTGGTAAAAGCTATTGTTGATAATAACGGAGAAGTTGTACAAATAAAACGGCCCGTGCCGCCCGTTGGCTATATCATTAAGCGGGAAGTGGCCGAGTGGATAGTAAATGACTGCTTGGTCGGGGTAGTGAATGAAAGAAGTAACGGGGGGACGGGCTGGAGGGCGAAACTGGAAAAATGGCAGGTGTTCGGAAAGACCGGAACCGCCAATATTGCCCGGGTCGGCCGGAGGGGCTATGAAGATAATTCCAATATTGCTTCCTTCGTAGCAGGAGCACCGGCTGAGGACCCGGCGATTGTTGTCCTGGTCTCCGTTCGCAGACCAAACGGCAGACTTGGCAAAGGTGACAGCGGCGGGGCGGTCGCTTCGCCGGTCGCCGGCAGAATTATCGAAAAAACTCTTACCTATCTTGAGAACAGATAGAAACAAAACCTAAATGTTCGCTTCTTTAATTGTTGTCCGGAGTCTGTGAGAATATGGCCAGGATAATATATGCCGTTGCGGGAGAGGGATTCGGACACAGCAGCCGCTCACACCTGATAGGGCAAAGGCTCATCGATGCCGGACATAATGTCATGTTTGTGGGCTCCCAGAAATCCCTTCTTTATCTCAAGCAATATTTTGGTCCGGGTGTCAAAGAGGTTTTCGGGCTTTCTTTTGCTTTTGAAGGCGAACGTATAGACAAATCGGAAACTCTCAAAAAGAACCTTCTCAAGCTGCCCGAGGCGAACAGGCTCAACGATGAGCTTTTCAAGGAGCATTTTGAGCCGTTCGAGCCGGAGCTGGTGATATCGGATTTTGAACCTTTCAGTGCATGGTGGGCCTGGCGAAAAAAAGTGCCGTTTATCAGCATCGACCATGAACATATGCTGACACTTTGCAAGCTGGAGCACCAGAAAAGGAACTGGCTTTCACGGCTGACCGCCAGTGTTGTAACGGAGTGTCACTACATAGGCGCAGTTGCTTATATCATTATAAATTTCTTCAGGGCGCCCTTGAGGATTGATTCGGCCATTTTAGTGCCGCCTATTGTCAGGCCGATAGTGTGCGAGCTTAGTCCGGCTCCGGGTGAGCATATTCTGCTGTATTCAACGACCGGGACCGGCCAGGAACAGTTACAAAAGCTCCTGGGAAAGTTCGGCGACCAAAAATTCTACATCTATGGCTTTGATAAGGATGAAGAAAATCAAAACTGTATTTTCAAAAAGCGTTCCACCGAAGGTTTTCTTGCCGATTTAGCCGGTGCTCGGGGGGTGATTGCTTCAGCCGGTTTTTCGCTGCTGAGCGAGTGTATGTACCTGAAAAAGAAAATGCTGTTGCTGCCTTTGGCCGGCCAATATGAGCAGATCATCAACGCCCATTATATCCAGAAGCTCGGCCTGGGACTTCAATCGGAAGTGCTCGATGAAACAGTCTTAGCACAATTCCTCGATGAGCTTGACAAACCCATGCCGGACGATGAAAGAATCATCTGGCCGGACAACGAAAAGTTTTTCCGGATACTCCAGGATATCTTCAAAAAGCTGGATCCGCCGATTAGCATAGAATGATGCTGTTAAGTTTGATTTGTGTAATTGTCATTCCGCACCCATTCGGTTGTACTCAGGGCAAGCTATGATGCGGAATCCATAGACGTTAGAGACCTGGATTCCTGTTTTCACAGGAATGACATGCGTGAATCAAGATATAAGAAAATATTCAGGTACGAATCGTTATTCTGTTAAGCCTAATACCTCCGGATTGATCGGCAGTTTGATGTCGTCCCTTGTCCCGGCTTTGCCATCCGGCCCGGGACTGAAAATTATCTTGTTTTCAATATCAATTATATATTCATCGCTGTAAGCCCGGGCTTTTAAATCCACTTCCTTGCCAAGCCGCTTGTTGAGAACAATTTGTAAAAGGTCGTTCTGTACCATTATTTGAGTTCTTTGCTCCGGCATTGTTTCAAATATATCAGAATTCAACATTATAAGAAGTATTGAGCCGGCTGGATTATAGTAGCGATAAAGCAAAGGCATCCGTTCATTTTTTTTAGGAAAAGCTGGCTCCTTAAAAGGATAAAAGGCCGGCCAGACCGCCAGTCTTTCTCTCGATGTATCATTATCGTCTTCCATGGTATTGATCAGGTCGTCATAGTAATTTCTGTACAACCGTAGTGTGGAATTTGCTTTGAGTGCCGGGATGACTTTTATTATGGTTTCTTTCGGTGACTCAGAAACAGCGAATTTCATGATCAGATATTCGAACAGTACGGGATTTTTTAGTGACAATTGCTCCTTTGTCAGGGGCTGGAAGTGCTCTGCCAGCAGTTCAATCGATTCCCGGGAAGTTTCCGGATTATTTGCAAGAAAATTTGCTGTAAGAATATTTTTTTCAAGCAAGGTGTAACAAACTAATTTCATGATCAAGAGACGGGCGTTCAGGCTGAGTTTTCTAAAGACCGAATCCAGTTCTATCAACTCGGTTGCGATGTTGTGAATATCATCCGGTTCGGTTTGCAGGTGTGCATAGACCTGATAAAGCCTGGATAAGTGTATTAATGGAAGAATTTTCAAAGACTGAGTTGTAGAGCCTGGTTCGTATAAGTCAGCGATTTCTGGGAATTCATTTAGCTGATGGATAATGTCTCTGGCTTTTTGGGTTTTATCCCATGCCTGTTTTATCGTATCTGCATTTTTATTAAGGATATTCGATGATTCAGAGGCTGTCCCTTTTTCTGTAATTTCAGCTACCTCATTTATAAGGGCACTATCTTCGGCTGATATTAATGGTTCGTATTCATCATCTCTAAGGTATTTGTCAATAAAGCCTTCGGGTAATTTCATTTGTGATTTCTGTCCTGTAATACTTTCTTCAAAAGCGATAAGATAATTTAAATTTTCAATTTCTTGCTGTGGATCAATAAATAAATATACAAGACTTCTTAGCAGTTCATAGCTTTCGGCACAATCTGCCGGGGCGGAGCGAAGATCTGCGATTGTATAATCATTGGGTATCGGCGGGGCGTCACGGCTCCATAACAGGATAAAGCCGCCCATGAATAATGTAGAAAGAATCATACTGGCGATTGAGACAGGCCTGCCTTTGAGTTTACCGCCGCTGTATTTGATTATATTATAACTAACGATAGCGATGATGATTGCCGGGATGCCGGTTATAACAAAAAAGAACAAACTGGTAATCCCTAACACGAGCGAGAAAATGGCGAGGTTGCTTGTTTTAGGCTTTGGTTGTTGCGTATCCAAGTTTGTTAAAGGAAAATCACAGGATTCACAGATATTTGCATTATCCGGATTTTGATGTCCACATTTTGGGCAATACATCGAACTTTTTTCTCGATTTCAGATTTATCCGACAGCTAACTTGCACAACTCACTTGCTATAAATAATAGATGGTTAACCGGTGTTTGCAAGGATATTTCCGAGTATTTTATATGCGGGGATACAAGGTTTTATGTGTCTTGCATAGCGTTGAGGGATTTGCCAATGTAGCCGGCCTCGATGCAGAACTGGATGATGTCACGGACCAGCGGTGCTGCGTCACTTGAGCCGTGCTGGCCGCCTTCGACAACAACAGCAACGGCGAGCTTACGGCCGGTGCTGTCCTCGGCAAAACCTGCGAACCAGGCGTGTTCCGGGTCTTCCGTCGAGCCGGTCTTGCCGTACAGCTTGACGTCCTGCTGGGCGAAAGTATGCAGGACCGGAGCGAATTCCTTGTTGGCTGTTCCGTTTGTCTCATTGACTACGGCACTCATGCCATCATAGATTACCGCTAAAGTTCCTTCAGAAATGCCAAGCGAGAAGGCCTGCGAATCTTGCATTTCCTTAAACAGCCGTGGAGTTTTGACGAAACCGCCCCGGGCGATTGTGGCCATAGTATTTGCCACCTGCAAAGGTGTCGCTCGTAAATTGCCCTGACCCATGCCGAACAACCTTCTATCGGTGTCCCTAAGCGGCGGCATTTGCTCCAGCGTCAGGTTCTTGCTCTTGGGTGTTGTGCTTGAGATGACTCCAGGTAATTGCCGGAGGTTTCTGCTCGTCAGGGCGGCCCGGTTACGGCTCGCTTCGTCGAGACCAGAGCCGGCCGGAGTACGGCTGAATTCTGTCTCAGCGAACGTCTCAGGTGGTGACAATGCGTTCCGGCCGTAGCCGAACATAAAAAGCCAATGTTGTAATATTTCGGAGTCCATTCTGTTGGCAAGGCGGGAGAAATAAATGTTGCAACTGCCCTTTATGGCATTGCGTGCGTAATTTTCCCACTGGTCATCATGGCCCATCCAGTTGTATTTTCTCCAGATCCAGCAGTTGGGCCAGTTTGGTGGTGCCGCCTGAGCAGGGCAATGGATGATTTCGTTGGGTGTAATCATGCCTGTTTCCAGGCCGGCAATCAGAATCAAAGGTTTTACGACCGAGCCGGGCGGATATTGCTCGTTGATGGCTCGATTTCTCAGCGGTTTGTTTGGATCGGCGGCGAGATCTCCATAGTCGTACCTGACGCGGTTCAAATCAAAGACCGGCAGAGAAACCAATGCGAGGATGTCGCTTGTTCCGACGTCAAGGACAACGGCAGACATTCCGGGGTCGCAATTCGGATCGTGATTGTAATTGGCCAGGTATTTTTCAATTCTTTGCTGCAGCTCGATATCCAGTGTCAGCACAACGTCCTGTCCGAATTGGGTTTCGGTTTGACTAATAAGCTGTTGGTCGATATCGATATTCTTTTCTCCACGCCTGCCGCGAAGGATTGTTTCACAAACATACTCTACGCCATCCTCTCTTCCGCAGACTTCATCTTCCAGATAACGACGAAATCTATCCTCGGCAAAAAGTTCTTTATCCTGTTCCTGTGTTGCCGATCCGACCCAGCCGATTGTTTGAGCGGCGACGGTGCCATAGGGGTATGATCTTTGTACTATCGGGAGTATCTCGATACCGTCGACGTTCAGGAATTCCAACTGAGCGGCAAAAATGTCATCATCAGTGTTCAGTTTCAACAGGGGCCATTTCTGATTCATTTCAGCGATATCGACTTTGCTGACAAGTTCGATCTGTTTGTCGGGATATGGTTGTTTTTCACTGAAATCGGCTATTGCCACAGAAAGCGGAATGCTGATTATGTTGTCGTAATTATCAAAAACTTCCGAATCGGGGAAATTCACCCGCCAGGCCTGAAAAATTCGCCTGTTCCAGATAAAATCATTTATTTTTTGTATTTCATCTTCTATTTCCGAGGATTCGACCGCCCTGAGTTTTGCACAGACGTTAATTATCTGTTGTAATTCCTCAATCCTGTTGTGGATTTCTTCTTTCATATCGGAAATTGTGAGTTCCGGATTATTTTTTTCTGCTGCATTGAGGATTTTACTTTTCTGGACACGTTCATCCCAAAAACAGCTCAGTTTATAATCTATGTGCACCCAAAAGCTTGGTTCATCAACGGCTAATACTATGCCTTTTCGGTCGAGAATCTTGCCGCGAAGCGTGTTGAGCTGTTGGGTCAGGCCTCTTCGGTCTTTTAGTTCTGCGATCTCGTGTTGGACACGGGAGACGGCCAGCAATTGCATTTGTGCCAACCGGGCCAAACACATTAACAGCAGCAGCGAGCTGAAAATGATAAAGATTTTGATTCGTTTATTGTACATCATTGTGCATGAGCAAATGTGTCCGTGTGTTTATATGTTGTGTCCAACAGAGATTGTCTTATCTTATTGCTCTGTTTCTCCGGAAGCGATTTGTTTTTATACGCATCCACCATGCCGACGGCAAAAAAAGAAACGGCCCCACAATGCCGGAGAACAAGGACATCTTGAAAACATTACTATATATATTTGCAGAGGTCGGTTCACTCTTAAGCAGGTTCAGCAGATATACCATGGTACCGGCAAGGATTGCCGTGACGAATATCGCAAGTGCCTGATAGGGCATTTTTCTGATAGCAATGACGCGGTGCAGATATGCCAGAACCGTTCCGAAAAGTCCAAAGCTAATTGTTTGCGGCCCCATTGCATGTCCAATTAAATCGGCGGCAAAACCTATTGTGAAGGAACTTATGATTGCCTCGGATGTATTGCTGTAGACGGCAAAAAAAACAAGAAGGATTAACAGCAAATCAGGCTTAATACTAAAATTCGACAAAAATCCGGCCTGCAGAACCGTAGCTAATAATACTAATACTGCAAACCGGTACCATCGCATTTAAATATCCCCAGGTAATCCCTTGGGGACACCTGACGGCGGAGCCGCGGTTATCCTCATGGATTCATTATAATCACGGTTACGTCCTCAATCTGTGCTATCTCACAAGTCGGTTGGACCGTTATATCCCAAACCGATGGTTGCCTATCATCCCTTTTGCATTGAGTCACGATTCCTGCAATCATTGAAACATCCAGAAGTCCCGGTTTTTTGCAGGCAAACACCTGATCTCCGGCTTTCACCGGATATGTCGCAGGGAGCATCGGGACTTTAGCCGAATTATTCCCGATACCCTGCATCATTCTCTTGACTTCTGATTTGCCTACTTTTACTGCTATATTGGATGTTTTATCTGTAAACAACTTCACACGGGCGTCGCGGTTAGAGACTTCCGTTATGGTTCCGATGATGCTGTTGTCGGCCATAACGAATTGGTTGCTGGCCAGTTTCTCGTCTGTGCCGCAGTTGATAATGAGTTCGGCCTGCGTGCCACTTATAGTGACTTTCGTAATATCGGCCGGCATCAGCTTGGCTCCTTTTAGCTGCGGGAATCTGTTACGTATACCGGCAAGCTTTGTAATCCTTTGGTTGGCCTGCTGGAGGTTTTGTTCAAGGTTGGCGATATGATTTTGGTACTGGATTATTGTTTGGTTCGTTGGACTTCTGAGTTGTTGCTGTGTTGGACTGGCAAGCGAAATTTCACTGCCGATTCTCAGGGGCCAGCGGAAAATACGAAGGAATGCGAACTGGAATTTATTTGTCCATTGTTGGGGGGCAAGAATCAGAATAAATCCCGCCAACATCAGCCAGGTAAATAACATCCGCTTGGATAGAGAGCCCAGGAGGGTTTTCCGGCGGTTTTTAGTCCTGAATGTGCCTTGCTTCCATGCCATTATCGTATTGCGTATATCATCGTGCGTATTGCGTGAAAGAAAAAATATAATACGCATTACGCATCACGCACGATGCATTATTCCCATCCGTATTCGCTGTGGTCCATAGTGTCCTTCCACAACTCCAGATTTTCGAGATAGACACTGGTCCCGCGAGCGACACAGCTTAGCGGGTCCTCAACAGCTTCGACCTTCAGTCCGGTAGCGTTTGCCAGCACCGTATCCATTCCGCGAAGCAGTGAGCCACCGCCGCAGATATGTATGCCGTTGTCAATAAGATCCGCCGCTAATTCCGGTTCTGCCTTTTCCAGTGTCATTGTTACCGTGTCTATGATTGTCGCAATCGGGTCGCGGAGGGCTTCACGAATCTCCTCACTTGTAATTACAATTTTCCTCGGCAGGCCGGAGATGGTATCTCTGCCGGCTATTTCCATAGTTAATTCCTCTTCCAGCGGAGCGGCGGAACCGACTTGTATCTTGACTTTTTCAGCTCTTGCCTCGCCGATAAGCAGGTTGTAAGTTTTCTTGAGATGATTGATCACCGCTTCGTCCATATCGTCACCACCGATGCGGATTGATTCGGCGGTGGCGATATCCGCCAGGCTCATTATTGCCACTTCAGTGGTTCCTCCGCCGATATCGACCACCATTGAAGCGGTGGGATCTGTGATGGGCAGTCCCGCTCCGATTCCTGCCGCCATTGGCTCGTCAACGAGATAGACCTTGCGTGCGCCTGCGCGTTCGGCACTATCTATGACTGCCCTGCGTTCGACGGCAGTTATTCCACTTGGTACAGCGATGACAACTCGGGGTCTTACAAGCCCGCCCCGTCCGTGTACCTTGCGGATGAAATAGCCCAACATTGCTTCGGTGATTTCAAAGTCGCTGATTACGCCGTCTTTCAAAGGTCTTATCGCGCTAATCGAGCCCGGTGTTTTACCCAACATTTCGCGAGCAACCAGGCCGACAGCTTGACCATCGTTAAGGACAATATTGGTACCTTTGCGAACGGCAACTACAGAGGGTTCATTGAGGACGATACCTTTGTCGCGGACACAAACCAAGGTAGTGCAGGTACCCAGGTCGATACCCATATCCATACTGAACCAACCCAAGACTGTATCCAGTAGCACCTTCGACTCCTTTCTTAATACAAACTTAGTGCAAAATGCAGATTAGATATACTTTGAAAAGAAATAATCCTTTGTTTGAAGGTTTTTTCCAAAAAGTAAGCTGATTAGGCAAATTCATCGAAATCCTTTTTCCGCAATAATATGCCTAAACTCTATTTTGCGCAAATGACAATTTCCGATCGGCTATCTTTTATATCTATAGAGAGCGGTATTGTCAATAGAGATTTTCCGATGCAATTTTGAAGATTGTTTCGTATTGTGTATAGCACAGATAAGCGACAAGTGCCGCGGTAGCCAGAACTACACAGAACGCTATGGCCAGCACTACTGTGTAAAGGTTATCAGGCACTGATACTCTTTTATCCTGAGTCTGCATAATGGGACTCATAAGTCAACCTCACAACGCTCTCTATAAATTGGTGCTCGCGGTATCACCGGCTTTCGGTGTTTCCTGCACAAGTTCCATGGTGCCGACCGCCTTTTCCTGATCGACCTCGAATATTACAACGTCACAAATGAACTTATCACCACGGGTAACATGGAAAACCATGTCCTCCTTCACGCCATTTGCCGAACCAACGGATAATTCTGCCCAGGAATTTTCCAAATCAACGGCACTGATCATTCCCTTTATGCCAATATCTGTGGCCGGTGGAGCCACCTTAGCTTTATCGATTATCTGTGTAACAGGAATCGGTTTGGAGATAGTTTTACCATATTGTCGCATAAACTGGTCTAACTTGTCCTGTAGTGCAGTGTTTTCCTCGCGCAGACGTCTTGATTCTTTTTCCAACTGATCTATTAACGCCATTTTCTGGATAAGAGAGGAGGTTCTTTCTTCGAGCTCTTTCAGGTTCTTGATTCGCTCAGCATCAATTACGTTTCGATCATTCAGTGCATCTTTTGCTAATTTTACCTGTGTTTCAGTGGTTTTGGAGAAATCCATTGCTATGGCTTGCCAGTTATCCATTCTTTGGATGGCGTCGTCTCTTTTTCTTATGGCATCAGTCAGATCGGTCTTTAACTTGTTGATGTCTGCCTGGAGTGATTTAATTGTATTATTGAGCTCAATATTGCGTTCTCGTGCTTGTTCGATCGTTTTATTCCGGTCTTCCTTGGCGGCGTTTTCACTCTCTGTTAAGGCTCTTATCCTGTTGCGTTGGTTATCATATTGTTCTTTGTAGTTTGTAGCGCTTCCGACATATGTTACTACAATACCGCAGAGAAAAATTGACGATATCGTTAGCAGGATTATTAGGATCTTTGTAAGCGTGCTCAAAACAAGCTCCTTTCAATAGATTTGTGTTTTTTCCAGTACACCCATTACCTCGTGACCGAGCACTCTGGAGGCGTATAGTGCCTCAAGAAAGGCTGCTTCCACACCCACGCCAATTAGATATAAACCTTAACTTTATTTGACGCAGGATCGGGAAAAAGAGACCCAAGCCCTATTATCAAGTGCATATAGTATAATTTTACGCTTAAAACTCGGAAAGGTCAAGTCCTTTTTCGCAAATACCCCAAATTAAAATTGAGGATAAAAATAGACAAAGAAAGCTCCGATAAGATTGGATTTTCAAGGAATAATTATCTCATTCGGCTTTGGAATACAGCTTTAGCAGCGGCCAGGCGGACAAATTTCGATTCATTTTTCATCAGCTTCGGCAGATATTCTGTCAGGGCAGGGGTGCCGATTTGACCGATGGCTAATGCCGTCAGGACAAAAACTCGTTCCTGGGACGGCTGATCCATTTGGCTCGTGAGATTTTTTCTGAAAACATCCAGCACGACAGGTTCACCGATGGTATTATTGAGCCTTCCAAGCTGTTCGGCGGCGGCAAGACGTACCTCCAGCACATCGTCGTCCAGCATGGTGATTAAGGCACCTTCGGCCTTTTTGGTTCTCAGGGTGCCCATGGCTCTGATACCAATAACCCTGACATCGGCATAGGCACTTAAAAGCATCGCCCAAAGCTTGGGATAAATCGATTCATCGCCGAGCATGGCGATGGCTTCGGCCGCCTGATACACAACTCTGTCATCGGAATTTTCGTCCTGCAGGGCCCAATAAAGCAGCCTGAGTGAGCCTCTATCATCACTTTTGCCCAACAACATCGCGGCATTAGCTCTGACCGTTTGATTGGTCTCAGTTATCGCTTTACGTAAAACTTCGATATACCCGGGGTAGCCGAGCCTGGCCATTGTATAGGCAGCGGCAATAATGACATTGCTGTCCGGGTCTTTCAATGAGCGATTGATCAGGTTTTTGGCGGGGGAGTATTCCATATCGCCTACGGCCAGGGTCGATGCGAATCTGACCGGCACCGCTATGTCCTGAAGTAATTGTTGGACACGGGGCATAAAATTTAGCTGCCTGGTAGTTGCAACCACTTCGATGGCATTGACTCTGACCAGTGGATCGGTATCAGCTAAAGACTGGCCGATGATTTGGATTGCCTCGGATTGTGTGACAGTCATTTTGCTGCTATCGAAAGCTCCCGAGCGCCTCTGGAGCGATTCACAACCGAAAGCAAATAATATCAGGAAAATAAAAGTCGAGATGTGAATTATGGAAGTGGATATTTTCTGAAACCTTTGCGCTTTAATTTTTTTGAGCGTATTTTTCATTTGTCACTCCGTAAGAAGGCTTTCTTTTTTTTGAATCGGACAAATTTGGTCAAAAGCGATAATATTATCAGTGAAAAAACGCAAACTTCACAACAAAAATCGAGCCATTCGCCGTATTTGCTGAAAAAAGATGTCCGCTTATCTATT
Organism: uncultured Pirellulales bacterium; assembly: GCA_964520535.1. Classification (GTDB taxonomy): domain Bacteria; phylum Planctomycetota; class Phycisphaerae; order Sedimentisphaerales; family Anaerobacaceae; genus JAFGPS01. The sequence continues at coordinate 17,412 of CAZFOQ010000061.1, forward strand.
GGTATCCTCTCCAGAAACCATCCTGAGATACCCGTGCGGTCGGTAGCCTTAGATGGCAATGTGCCGGCCGAATATCCGTCTCTTATTCGCCCGGAGCTGTCAATCAGACAGCTTATGCCGGTATTGACACTGCGCAGAACTGCCAGTCTGTTTTCGACCGCCCTAAAGGCACAGACCGCGGCATGCTGCGGCAGCTCCGTGCTCGGGATAACTTTTTCATCCTTGAATCGAACGAACCAGCCGTCGTTGCTTATATTTATGAGCCAGTCGAGCCTTTTGTTGCCCTGTTCGTCCAGAGCGAATCTCCTGGCAATGACCGGGACGATATCCTCATAACAAATCATCACACTGAATTTGTAATCCGGAGCTTGCTGATTGGGATCGCCGGTCATCTTAAAGACGGTATATTCGCTGCCGTAGTCGAGTGAATAGTCGTAATTGTAGGGCGCAAATTTCATCAACAGGTTATATAACGATGGAATGCTTCTTCGAAAGGGCAGCACTTCGCCGAAGGGCACAAGGTGAATTTTATCGTATTTTTCCGGTGCCTGCTCGCCGTCGGGCCTGTAGAAAAATGCCGAGTTGAATCTGGCCAGATAAAGATTCCCATTATTTCGATCTATCCGGGCGCCATAGGCTCCCACCAGCACGAAGGCAGTGTCTTTCGAGTGATCTTTTAGTTTCTGGTCATACGTTGTATGTTTCTCAGGGGACTCCAAATAAGGCCAGACGCTCGTATCTAAATATGCCTGTACCATTGTTTCAGGCCAGACAATCAGCTCTGCTCCGGCTGCGGCAGCGGCCTCGCTTTGCTCCATTAAGTCACTGAACAATACGTCGCCGGACTCAAATGTCCTCTTGACCGATTGGGGGACATTCGATTGCAGCGATGCCGCCGTCGGGCCCGGCCGGACAAATTCATCCTCCTGATTAATCCTCCATCGCCCATAAAAAACACTTGCAACCACCGCTGAGCCGACAAGACCGGCTTTTATAAAAGTTGTCATTCTGAGCGAAGCGAAGAATCTCTTCATTATACTTGACAGACCAGACCCTTCGCTGCGCTCAGGGTGACATGTAATAGCGGCGATTATCAATCCGGCAAAAAGCCCGTTGACCATTGCGACCAGGAACGATACTCCGCCGGCACCGAATATATCGGCGATTTGAATGAGTGTGATATTTTTGTACTGGCTGTGAGCAAGGAACCGCCAGAAAAATCCGCCTAAGAACAGGCCCTGCATTCGTTCGACGCCGACAATCAGGACCGCTGAGGCTAAAAATAACGGCACTTTTTTCATCCTGCAGTAACGCAGACAAAGTGCCAGCACGGGCCACAGCACGGCCGTGTACAGGCATAGGGTTATCCAGCCGATTATCGTAATGGGGGCTATCCAGTAAAGATTACCCAGCCAGTAAAAAAATGAAATGATGAAGGTGACAAGGATTAAACGCCGGGGCCTGACGTGCGGTGAACTGGCCACAATAAACGGCACCAGGGACACCCAGGCTAAGAACGCCCATCCAATCGGCGCCTGAATCACCGTCAGCATCACGGCACTTCCGACAAACGGCAAAATAAACAACGATGGACGAGAGGAGGATGGACGATGGACGTCTCGTCCCTCGTTAAACGTCCCTCGTCCTTTCAGTCTTTGCCGTAAGGCATCCTGTGGACTTCCTTCTGTCTTTGCCGTAAGGCATCCTGTGGACTTCCTTCTGTCTTTGCCGTATGGCATCCTTTGGACTGTCCTCTGTTTTTTTTCAACCGGTCAAATCCTTTACCGCCGTAGCGATCTGTTGCGAACTGTATTTCTTCCGGCCGTTCATCCGCACCGAGAGTTGGTTTGTAAAAATTTCCAGAAGATTTTCATCTTCGGCGATTTCCTTCAGCGGTCTTCCCATATCCGCCGAGAGTTGTTTGAGCTCGTTCAGTTCGATCGCATCAAGAAAAAGATTCCCGTGGCACGATTTTTTCAATCCCGCTAAGCGTTTTTTTGCGTTTTCGACGTATTGCTCAGATATTTCCACGCCGAGATAACGCCTGCCCAATTGATACGCCGCCGCAGCCGTAGTACCTGAGCCGCTGAACGGATCGAGCACGCAATCTCCGGGATTGGAGCTTGCGGCGATGATTCTCTTGAGCAGGTTTTTCGGCATCTGGCAGGGGTGCCAGCCGGTGCGTTCCTTGAAAGTGCCGCACACCCGAGGGTATCCGTTCCAGACATCGTCCGGCATTTTTCCTATAGGGTTGGCTCTTTTATCGTTATAAAGCAATTGCCTGTCGGATGGAACTCGTACAGCGTGATCGTTGAAAGTAAAGTTTTTTCTGTCGTTGACAAAGTAAAAGATATGCGTGTGGGCCCGGGCGAATTTGTTTTTCATCTGCTGGCCGAAGGTGTAGTGCCAGATGATCCAGTTGCGCATAAACAGGCCAAGCTCGTCGCCAATGATTTTGACGTTTGCGGCGTGGTCATCGCCGATAGCTATGTAGAATGAGCCGTGTGGCTTAAGGACCTTCTTGCAGACGCTCATCCATTCTTTTGTCCAGGCGATGTAATTTTTCTTTTTGACCTTGTCGTAGTATTTGTCGTATTTATAGCCGATATTGAAAGGCGGGTCCGCAAAGATAAGATCGGCAAAAGGCTCATCCACTTTTCCCAGAACCTCAATGCAATCGCCGCATATTATCTTATCGAAAAATTTTTGCATATCGGTATCATAACCGGCAAAAATTAAATTTCAAAGATGAAATAATAAAAACTCAATACTCGTTCTTGTCAGAAAAAAGTATCGGCATGAGCTCTTCGTTTCACTCAGGAGGACAAGCAGGTCGCTTCGCCTGGGATGACGACTATACCCTGTCCCTTATCCGCTGTTTTTATGGCTTGATTCGTCCTTCGCAGTAGCTCTGCTACGGAGAACGGATGACTTTTTGGTCTTCGAAGACTCGCCCACTCAGGTAATCGGTAAACTTTACTTTTACTGTCAGAGGTTTATCAAAATTCTCGATGATCTCGGCTATATCAAACGTCAATCTGTAATTGATGGTTATTAAAGTTGCGTACCAGAGTGTTTTCAGTTCGTCCGGCTCTACTTTCCATTGTCCGAGCATGGCTTGGCCGTCCGATTGATTCAGGTCCCAGAGCTGGACGTCCACGGCGCCGGACGCCTTAATCTTGTCGCCTTGTTCATCAATCGGCTGGATGTAAACAATCAGCGTTTCTTTCCGGCCATCGTGATCTTTGTCGAAGAAATCGGTATAACGGCCGAGCTTGATTTGCCGGAGGTTGTATAAGTTCTCACCCTTGACTTCTTCAGGCAGGCCGGAGAGGACCTGGACCTGCTCTTTTAATTGTTTGTTTTCTGATTCAGTTTTTTCGAGATGGCCTGTTATTTCGGTATTTTGTTCCGTCAATTGCTCAATTTGCTTGAGCAGTGGGGCCTTCTGGTCGGGTTTATTGCAGCCGGTAACGGCCAGTAGACAGAAGAGACAACAAAGAACACAGAAGAAAACACCATAATGAGAAATCCTAAACAAATTCAAATTGCATAAATTCCAAAATCCAAACGTTTTGGTCATTTTAACATTTGAATTTAGATATTGTTTAATGCTTAGAATTTCAAATTTAGGACTTTTCATTCTTCCTGTTCTTGTTTCTCCTGCCTGATAATCTCAGGTGCTTTCTGCAATATTCTGTCGGCTAAACCATAATCGATTGCTTCGGCTGCTTCAAGCCAGAGATTCCGGTCACAATCTTTTTCAACCTTTTCGGCAGTCTGGCCCGTATGTTTGGCTAATATATTATAGAGGCTGTCGCGCAGCCGCAATAATTCCTGGGCTGCGATATCGAGATCAGTGGCCGGCCCGCGTACTTGTCCGGCGATTAGCGGCTGGTGCAGAAGAATTCTGTTGTTTGCCAGCAGGAATCGTTTGCCTTCATGTCCTCCCGCCAGCAACACAGCCGCCATACTTGCCGCCTGCCCGATACAATATGTAGCGACGTCGCAGCGAAGGAATTGGATCGTATCATAGATTGCCAGGCCTGCGGTAATTGACCCGCCGGGTGAATTAATATAGAAATGGATGTCGGTTTTACTATCCTCGTTGCTCAGAAACAGCATCTGGGCAACGATTGTATTTGCAGTTGCATCGTCAAGCGGTCCGCCGAGAAAGACTATCCTGTCCTTGAGAAGTCTCGACCAAATGTCTAAGGCACGTTCTGTTCGACCGCTTTTCTCGATTACGTACGGCAGTAAAGTTTGATTAACGTTCATAATTCGTATCTCGTATCTCGTTCAATCTTAAGTTTCAAATCCTGCAGGGAATCCCCAGGTGGATTTATTGTTTACTTTCTTCGTCCTTTTTATCTTCCTTTGTTTTCTTTTCTTCTTCCTGCAGCACCTCGTCAATAAGGCCGTATTGAAGGGCCTCATCAGCAGTCATCCATCTGTCTCTTTCAGTATCTTCAGCGATTTGCTCGATTGGCAGGCCCGTATGTTTTGAAAGAATCTCATGAATGGTCTTCTTGTCTTTCAAAATTAGGTCTGCATAGATTTTGACATCGGTCGCCTGGCCGCTAAGTCCACCTCCCGGCTGATGTATCATCACCTTCGAGTGTGGCAGCGCGTAGCGTTTGCCCTTTGTTCCAGCCGCCAGAATTATTGCCGCCGCGCTGCCGGCATGCCCAACGCAGTAGGTGCAGATATCAGAGGAGATAAACTGCATCGTATCGTAGATTGCGAACATGTCGTCCACACTGCCACCCGGGGAGTTGATGTAAAAATTAATATCGCTGTTACGTTTGAGGTTGTCCAGATACAACAGAGATTTGATAATCACTGACGCGACGGTCCCCTGGCCGGTGATGATGTCGGGCATTATCGGCAAGTCCAGAAAAATTATTCGGTTCTCCAGAAGGAGTTCATTCAGCGTCATTTGCCGCCACCGCTGATACTGGCCGTGTTGATTGTACGCACCCATACTCCTGGCCTCCATATTGCGGTCAGTGGCGAAACGGTATCCCTTCACAATTTCTTGTGCCCGATACTCAATAGACATTCATTATTTCCTTTAATTTCATAATCCTGTTACATTTCAATATATACATTCTTAATCGGATGTTCCTGCTCGTAGATTTTATTTTTTGGCGATTGTTTCGCCTTTTCAGGAATCTTTTTCTTCAGGCTCAGTTTTTTTTGCCGCCTTTTTAGCAGTTTTTTTCTTTGGTTTTTTGACGGCCTTTTTAGTCTTTTTCGCCTTCTTGTCCGGTTTTTTCTCTGTTATCTTGGCTGTTTCGAGCAATTTTTCAACGCACTTTGCCTGGCGTATTTCCATACGGAACTGGGCCAGTGAGCCATCGTGTTCCATTTGTTCTTTCATTCTTTCCGGTCGCTGGTTTCGCTGCTTGGCTAACTCGGCGATATGTCCGTTAATTTCTTCTTCGCTCACATCTATTCCGAGTTTATCGGCCACTTTATCCATGATAAAGAATGTTTTTAGTTGTTGTTCGGCCTGTTTTTCGCTGCTTGCTTGAAGCTGTTCCATATGTTCCGAGACCTGCTCACGGGACAATCCTTTCATCAACAGATTGACATATTGCCTTCGCAGCACGGTGTCCGCCTGTTGGGCGACAACATCCACAGGCAAATCGAAATCGGTATTATCGTGAAGATACTTGTAAATCTGCTCGGCGGTCTCTGATCGTATCTGGTTCTCAAGCTGATTCTGAAGTTTGTCGTGGGTCTTTTCCCGAAGTTCGTTTTCGTTTTCGATGCCCACTCGCTGGAAGAAACTTTCATCCAGTTCGGCAGGCTTGAGCCATTTGATATCCTTGATATCAATCTTGATATCAACCTTTTTGCCGCGATACTCTTCTCTGAAATATGTTTTCGGGACGTCGATACTGAACTCTTTTGTTTCTCCCGCTTTGGCTCCAACCAGAAATTCATCGAGTTTTTCCACCGGAACTTGTCCGATTTGACCATTTTGTCTGACGAATATCTCGGCATTGTCCAGTTTCTCTTCTTCTTCGACACCCTCAACCTTAAGAAGCACATCGGCAATTATCTGATCGTCAGGCTCGACGGCACCTTTATCCCGCGGCGTCCAGATGCCCGACCATTTCAGCATCTGCTCGATTTCCGCATCGATGTGCTCATCTGTCACTTCCAGCTTTGTTTTTGTGACCGGGATACCTTCGAGCTCGGGCAGATCGAATTCGGGACGCACTTCAACCTCAAAATCGAACTTCATCGAACCTTCTTCCGGCAGCTTTATGTTTTCGAAGTCGATGTCCGGCTCGCCCAAAGTCTTAAGCTCGTTGTCCTTAATGGTCGCTTCGCTCGCATCGGCCAAAAGTTTCAATTTGATTTGTTCCGTTGCCTCTTTGCCGAATCTTTTCTCGATGAGCCGCCGGGGAGCTCTGCCCTTTCGAAAGCCCGGAACCAGTGCTTCCTTGCGCAGCTCTTCGTATTGATTGTTGGTAGAGTACTCAATTGTCTCCCTGGGTATCTCTATGATGACCTTCTTTTTGCACGGACCGGCTTCTTCGATAGTCACTATATTATCCGGCAAATCGGGTTTTTTTTCTTCCTTCGAGCCTTCTGGTTGTTCTTCCGTTGTTGCGGATTGTTCTTCTTTCAGTTCTTCTGTTTGCTGTTCTTCTTCAGCCATTTCGGTGCTCCTGAACGATTCTGCTATTGCAGCTTTGAAATTATAAACAAAAAAGGCATCAGGGAAAAAGCCGCTTTGCCAAACGCCGCTTATTGCGTCCGGATTTGCATTTCCCTTAGCCCGGTCTTCGCGATTCAATCCGGCACTTATTCAGGCGGATGCCCGAACTCGATAAACGCCGGACCCAAGCGTACCGGAGACCAACGCCAAACTATCATTAGCCGGTAACTCA
>CAZFOQ010000062.1:0-24141 GCA_964520535.1 uncultured Pirellulales bacterium
GAAGAAAAAGCCCTTGGCTGCATGAAAATCTACCTACAAAATACAGATGCACCCAGTTCAGTCATTCTACCGTAATAATGTGTGCTTTCAAGGATCATCTTTGTTATAAAGGAACAAAAACAGAGCTTGACCTGGTCTGTTAGTTTGACGACAATTCTACATATGAGTACATACTGGTATTGGTTCAACTTATGTTAAAATAGTTTTATACATCATTAGTATCTCGTACCGATAGTAAACCTATAGATGAAAACATTAATCACTATACCGGCCCTGGGCGATAATTTCATTTATCTATATCAGTACGACCAAAACAATACACTTGTGATTGATCCCGGCGAAAGCTCGCCAGTCCTGAACACCTTAAAAAAATATAAACTGAATCTAACTACGATTCTTACCACACATTACCACTGGGACCACGTTGGTGGTATTGTTGATTTGAAAAAAAGAACCGGCTGCAAAGTCATCGGTGGTAACAAACGAAAAACACACGGCATTGACTATCTTGTCGATGATGGACAAACCCTGGCAATTGGTAACATAAAGATACAGGTTATTACAACGCCGGGACATACTCGCACAGCAGTCTGCTACTATCTGTTGCCTACGAATGATAACAATACCGGAATTCTTTGGACCGGTGATACGCTGTTCATTGGCGGCTGCGGCCGGTTGCTCGAGTGTGACGCACGCTCGATGTGGGATTCGCTGCAGAAATTAGCCGCCCTGCCGGACCAGACACTTCTTTACTGCGGTCATGATTATACACTGGAAAACTACGAATTCGCCCAAATGATAGAGCCAGAAAATCAAGCTGTCAAAAAACGCCTTAGTGAAATCAGGCAGATACAAAAACAAGGTAAATATACTGTTCCATCGACAATGTCACAGGAGAAGGCAACCAATCCGTTCTTAAGGGCTAACACATCAGAAATTAAAACGGCGCTCAATATGCCACAAGCCGGAGATGTGGAAGCCTTTGCGGAATTGCGAAGACGCAAAGACATATTTTAGCGGCTGATTGAATTTCTTGTGCGTGCACAGCTCATCTGATAAGATTCAATCCAAACATAAAAATATAAGGAGAGCTTTATGTTAATCGTCCATGTTTTTGTTCATGTTAAGCCCGATAAAGTCGAGGCTTTCAGGACTGCTACCCTCAAAAATGCTCATAACAGCCTTCAGGAAGCAGGCATTGCCCGATTTGATGTCATCCAACAACAGGAAGATCCCACACGCTTTGTGCTTGTGGAAGTCTATCGCACACCAGATGATCCCGGCAGGCACAAGGAAACAGCACACTATAAAAAATGGCGCGATGCCGTAGCCGATATGATGGCTGAACCACGAACAAGTATCAAATATACCAACATATTTCCAGATGAGCAGGGATAGGATTAGCTGCAACATCCAGCGATAAGCAAGAGAAACAATGAAATTCGAATTTGCAACCGCCCCACGCATCATATTCGGCCCCGGCACAATTAATCAAGTCGCATCATTAGCTGCCGGGATGGGAAAAAATGCCTGCGTCGTCACTGGTCGATCCACTACACGGGCACAACCGCTTCTTGAGCAACTGGATGAACAAAAAATCGAATCTATCACGTTCAGTGTCACTGGTGAGCCATATACTGATCTGGCAAAAACAGGCGTCGAATTGGCCCGCCAGGCTCAAAGTGACATCGTCATCAGTATCGGTGGCGGAAGTGCCATCGATACCGGCAAAGTCATCGCGGCAATGCTGACTAATAGCGGGCAGCTCGAAGATTATCTGGAGGTGGTCGGTGCCGGTAAACCGCTTTCCCGTACCGCTGCGCCCCACATCGCTATTCCTACAACCGCTGGAACCGGCGCCGAGGTCACTCGTAATGCAGTGCTCAGTGTCCCCGAACATAAGGTCAAAGTCAGTATGCGGAGTCTCTTAATGCTGCCTCATCTTGCCGTAGTTGATCCCATATTGACTCATTCAATGCTACCATCTGTAACTGCCAATACGGGTCTGGATGCGCTAACACAGCTCATGGAAGTCTATGTATCCAACAAAGCAAATCCCCTGACAGACGGTATCTGCCGGGAGGGTCTGATACGAGCCGGACGTTCACTTAAGCGGGCATACGAAGATGGCGGTGATAAAACCGCCCGTGAGGACATGGCCATCGCAAGTCTCTTTGGCGGATTGGCCCTGGCTAATGCAAAGTTAGGGGCCGTACATGGTTTTGCCGGTTCGTTGGGTGGTATGCTTTCCGCCGGTCACGGAGCGATTTGTGCCGGGCTCCTGCCGTATGTTATGGAAGCCAACGTGCAGGCATTGCAGAGCCGCCTGCCCGATTCGGCGGCACTTTCCCGCTATTACCAGATTGCCCAAATCCTCACCGGTGATAAAACGGCAAAAGCAGCAGATGGCGTCAAATGGATTCACGAGCTTTGTTCGACCTTAAAAGTTCCGCCACTGGCCCGGCTCGGCCTGAAAGAACAGGATTTCTCGACAGTAGTAGCAAAGGCCCGAAAATCAAGCAGTATGAAAGGCAATCCAATCGAATTGACAGATGACGAACTCATGGAAATCTTAAAAAAAGCCTTATAATAAAAGTTGACGGCGGATAAAAAAAATCATTAAAATGCGATGACAACCCGAAAAATGTGTATGAAATTTTTAAGATTTTAATAACCATTAATATTAGATGAAAGGGACTAGTATGAATCGTTCAAGTAAAATCATATGTGTTCTCCTAACGGGAATCTTCATTGGCTTGTTGATCGGCTGCAATGAGGAAATGATGGCAAAAGAAATGGAAAAAGGAACGATAGCAATGGAACAATTCGGAACAACACCGGACGGGAAAAAGGTCGATATTTACGCACTGACAAATGCGAACGGCTGCACAGTTAAAATCACAACCTACGGCGGCATCGTGGTTTCCCTGACGGTACCGGACAAAGACGGCAAAATGGGTGACGTGGTTCTGGGATACGACAATCTCGACGGATATGTCAAAAACAACCCCTACTTCGGCGCCCTTATCGGCCGATACGGCAACAGAATCGGCAAGGCCAAATTCGTACTCAACGGCCAGACATATACCCTGGCCGCCAATAATGACGAGAACCATTTGCACGGCGGTATTGTTGGCTTCGATAAAGTCGTCTGGGACGCAAAAGAAATTCGGGAATCCGGCGCGGTCGGACTTCTGCTGAGCTATCTGAGTAAAGACGGCGAAGAAGGCTATCCCGGCAATCTGGCCTGTACCGTCAAATATTTCTGGACAAACGATAACGAGCTGAAGATCGACTACACCGCCACGACGGACAAGGACACCGTTGTGAACCTGACCCACCATTCCTATTTCAATCTCGCCTGCAAAGGGGACATCCTGAGTCATGAGCTGATGATGAAAGCGGATCAGTTTACGCCGGTCGATAAGGGTCTGATCCCCACCGGCCAGATGAGCGGCGTCAAGGGCACTCCGATGGACTTCACCAAGCCCACCGCTATCGGCGCCCGAATCAACCAGGAAACCGAACAACTGAAATTCGGCCTCGGCTACGACCATAACTGGGTGCTCAATGATTACGACGGCAAAATGAAGATGGTGGCCAGCCTGTATGAGCCGACAACCGGCAGGGTCATGGAAGTGCATACGGTGGAACCAGGCCTGCAATTCTATTCCGGCAATTTCCTCGACGGCACAATAACCGGCAAGGGCAGCACGGTTTACGAACATCGGACAGGATTGTGCCTGGAAACTCAACATTTCCCCGATTCTCCCAATAAGCCGAGATTCCATTCGACAACATTGAAGCCCGGCGAAAAATACTCGACAACCACGATTTATAAGTTCTCCACAAAATAAGCGCCGAAAAAACATCGAAAGTTCCAACCCCCGGTCCTGTGCCGGGGGTTTTTTATGCATTTTATGACCCCCAGAACTGGTCTGGGGGCTAACCAGAAATTGGCTTTGAATTGGGTTTGTTTTGGCTTTGTTTTGGCTTAAATTGGCTTTAATTGGGTTTGAATTGGCTTTGTTTTTGACTCGCATCAGGCTTCTATATTTGACATAAGCTCTTTTTAATAATCGACTTAAGACCATTTGGACACTTGGTGAAATTGGCTTTGTTTTGCATAAAAAGGGTCGATTTGTAGAGAACTCTCTACACTTGTCGAATACCTCCAACCGCATGGGCAGTCCAAAAGACGCCTTCCGGCGGTTTTTTGCCCCATATTTGTCATGCTGAACCAAAGGTGAAGCATCTGGGATCCGAACATTAAAAAAAAGAGATTCTTCACTACGCTACCCCTTCGATTTCACTCAGGGCTAAAGGCTATTTTCGTTCAGAATGACAGAGGATGAAAAATGTCGTTTTGACTTATTACTTTTGACTTGCTATCCCCTAATAAACCCTCCTTGGTTCGTTATGTATTATATTTACTCCCGCTTAAAAAGCAAGCAAAATCCACATCTTTAAGCAAATTGTCCTTGATACGGACCCTAACTCATGACCCGTGGTTAGCGGCTCGTGGTTAGTATTGCGTATTGCGTATGTCGTATATCGAAAAAGCAATATTCCCGGTCATTGCGAGCATAGCGTGGCAATCTTCTAAATCCAAATCGAACATAGTAATGAACGATAAGATTTTCACTGATTTTTATGCTGCCATTATGCTAATTTTAAGAGTATTTGCTTGCCCTTAAGTTGGAAAACATCAGCTCAGAATAAGTTATGAAAAGCGTACCCCCAGCTCTCGCAGCATTTCGAACGTGTCACCATAATTCACACCAAATGCGTCACAAACATTCGGGATTGGAACCTTCCTTCTTGCATCGGTTGCCGGAAGTTCATGGGTAACGACCTTAAGCCCTTTGCACCTTGCGTAAGCCACCAGCCATCCGTCCGCGCCGGTCGCGAAATCAGCTTTAGCTGCATCTGAAAACTGTTCCTGAGCTTGTACCCAAGTCATCACTTCGCTGTAAGACTCAATGATATCCTCTTCATCGGTCGAAGCAAATGCATCACTGAATTGCGCTGTTGCCCATGTTGCAAGCTCGTCCTTTCCTCGCTCCAGTTCCTGCTTAACGCGATCGATGCTCTGAATCCGACCATTCGCTGCATGATAGACCAAGCTTTCCCAGAATGGAGGAGCTATATCGAATGCATAGTAACGCCGCGCCGCCTCGATAAATACGTTCGCATCAAGAATATAGGTGGCAGCATCCATCGTTACGCTCCACCAAATCCAAGGGAGGCTGCATAGTGCTCGAATGTTTTTCCGTACAACCCAGTCAGCCGATAGGCTTCGGAGTAAAGCAGCTTACCTTCCTTAACTGCCCGAATCACAGTTGAAGCGAATCGCAGGCCTACGCGCAGATTCTGATTGGCGTAAAAATCGCCACCCTCTGGACGAGATGCGCGGCGTTCCTTGCTCTGGTAAAGGCGATAGAACTCCAGGAATGCTTCCTTGTTAATCAAGTCTAAATCCAACGCCCTGCGGGCCGCTACAATGTCGCTTACCTTGAATCTACGAGCGACTTTTTGAAAGCGCTCTGGGTCATCGTGAACAGATGACCAGATTTTGCTTAGATCTACTTGTGGAACGAGAAACTCTGCAGCCACGCGATTACTAGCCTGTTCCACCGGAACATCCGCTGGTTGCATTTCGCGAAGATCGAATGCCGCACTGCTCCCAAAGAATATATGTGCGAGTTCATGCGCAAGAGTGAACATCTGTGGCGCCTTAAAATCAGCACCATTGACAAATACCAAAGGTGCATATTCATCCACCAGGACGAAACCACGGAATTCCATTGGATCGAGCTTGCGGTGTGTATTGTTCTCGATTATACTATTGACCACAACTAGTATCCCTGCATTCTCTATAGCTTCGCGCAAGAAACGCAGAGCATCCGTCCATGTGCGCTGACCGGCTGCCCATTCCTTATCGAGTCCCAACGTAGAACGAATGCGATTGGCTAACGACACTGGATCTTCGTTTCGTCGTGCGGAATTCACATACGATAGCCGCTCTTGGCCTTGCTCAGTCAAGAATTCGCGCATCCAAGCCTGTCGCCTCTGCATTATTTGAATAGTCTCAAGAAGATCAGGGCTGGGCTCGCTTGGCATCTCATCACAAATTGTCCGGTAGTGAGGAATCGGCAATAGCTGCTCGGGAGGTTCTGCAAGGAAAAAGAATCCAAGCGGTGTAAGCGTTGCTTTTGCTAACAATTCCAATTGGCGCAGGGTGGGCTGACTTTCGCCTGTTGCCCATTGCCGGATTCTCGAGAACTTCTTTTCTAAATCGTCCAGTCCCAACCCGGACCGATTCACCGCCCAGCGCAGCACTTCCTCACTGATGGTCACTCTGCTCATACGGGGTCCACCTTGTGAACGTTAATCTTACTGTCATAGCCACGGAAGTTAAAGCAGCATAGATAGAGGTAATCATAATATATAATATGCAATATACTAAACCTTGTTAGTAATTCAAGTTTCAGTTGGCTGTAAGCCTACCATACAATCTCTTTTTAGATGAGATTAACAGGATTATGTTTTTAGGCGTATTTTATCTCCTAAGTCCTGTCCTGAAAATACAAATCCCTATACATCTTAATTATACTTTTTCTGGGAAAAAATGGAAAGGAAAAAAACAGCCTTTACAGAAGGACGTAGGACAGAAGATGGAGTACAGAGGTGAGATGAGGGACGGTGAAATTAGCTGATTTTTTATTAGATGAAGATTGCCGCGTCGTCCCCAGGGGGACTCCTCGCAATGACATTTTATTAGATCCCTTCAACTTTGTTTAGGGCAGGCTCTTCGATTCCACTGCGCTTTCAAAGATGAGTGAATTAGCGGATTTCCCTAAGGGATGCCTTACGGCAAGAGAATAAAGGAATTGGGGGGCTGAGTAAATCGAGTGACAAAAACGTAAGACTTTATAAACTGAAGGTCTTACGGCATTAATAAAAGGGTAAAAGTTGGACAAAAAAGCAAGTTTGTAGCAACTTTTGCCGGTCGTTATGCTAAAGTTCCATTTTTCCGGCAATATTCGAACAGGTACAAACGTCTGATTGTAATAAGGGATGGTGTATTCTGTAAGGAGACTGTACGCCTACAAAAAAATATAGAGGCTGGATTTCGTTGGATTGCATAATAAGAAATTTCGGCCGGCATTTAATGATAAAAATAGTGTCGTATCCTGAGCCGGATTGACAGGATCCGCAAGTGTCATAGATATTGACTTAACCCTTATAAATCGGTTATAGTAGCAGATGACAAACGGGAACACTGTTCTTAAAACGATTGTAATATATGAAATAGGGCTGCGATGGGTCACATCACTGGAGTTTTTCACCTGTAGTCGGTGGGGTAGATAGAATATGGCCGCTTTTTTGAAGCACACTTTTCGCCGGGCCTGTGGGATTTTAATAATAGCTTTCGTCTTATTAATCGGAAAATCATCCGGAGACGCACAAACTGCAGACTTCGAAAAAGCCCATGAACAATTCAAAACCGGCCGGTACTCTGAATGTATCGAATCAACTCGAAAAGCCATCGTCAACGGAGCAAGCGAACAACAATGGCCGATTCTGATGGTAGAATCTCTGATGGAACTCGGCCGATACGAGGAGGCCGCCAAAGAAATTGACATGGCCCTGCTACGTCATCCGTTTAGTATCCACCTGTTACAACTCGGACATTCGGCAAATCTCTATAACGGCCGTGATAGAGTTTCTTCTGAAATGTTAAGAAGAATCTATCGGGCCGCTAACAGGCGAGCACTTGAATACTGGGATACTCCTGACGTGGTGGCCCTGGGAGAGGCACTTTTAACACTCGGGGCCGAGCCTAAAATTGTTCTGGATGAATTTTATACCAGATCGTTGAAAATAGATCCCAACTGCCGCGAAGCCTATCTCGCCTCTGCAGAACTGGCGATGGACAAACAAGATTACGAGCTGGCTGCCAACAAATATCGCAAAGGCATCGAGCGTTTCGGCGACGATCCGGACATGCACTGCGGATTGGCCCGGGCATTTTATCATAGTGACCGCATTGAAATGATGAAATCATTGGATGCGGCCCTTTTTATAAATCCCAATCATACACCGTCTTTATTACTGCTGGCCGAACATCAAATCGACTGCGAAGACTACACTGCAGCGAGTCAATCGCTCGATCGGGTTATTGCCGTTAATCCGTGGCGCCCGGAAGCCTGGGCATATCGCTGTGTTTTAGCCCATATGGCCAATGATCCCAACGCCGTTGAACAAACGCGAGCTAAAGCACTGAAATACTGGTCAACCAACCCAAAAGTCGATTACCTGATCGGCTCAAAAATATCTCAAAAATACCGGTTTGCCGAGGCTGCAGAATACCAGAGACAGGCATTAAAATTCGACCCCGGCTATTTACCTGCAAAAATCCAGTTAGCCCAGGACCTGCTTCGGCTCGGCCATGAAGCAGAAGGCTGGGCTCTGGCAGAGGATGTATACAATAAGGATGCGTACAACATCCATGCCTATAATCTCGTTAATCTTCGCGATCACTTAGCAAAATTCAAGACATTACAGGCAGGACGGTTTATCGTGCGCATGACCGAACGCGAAGCGGCAGCTTACGGGCAACAGGTACTGGATCTGCTAATGCAGGCGGAGTTCGAATTGTGCGATAAATACGGGATGAAATTAGACCAGCCCGTTATATTGGAACTGTTTCCCGACCAGCAGGATTTTGCCGTGCGTACGTTCGGGATGCCGGGCGGCGATGGTTTTTTAGGCGTATGCTTCGGCAATGTTATAACTTCCAACAGCCCCAAAGCGGAACGACCGTCCAACTGGAAATCCACGTTGTGGCATGAATTCTGCCACGTCGTAACACTGAATATCACACACAACAAAATGCCGCGATGGTTGAGTGAAGGCATTTCCGTCTATGAAGAACTCAAGCGGAATCCGACATGGGGCCAGCAGATGAATCCGCAGTATCGGACAATGATTCTTGAGGGAGAACTAACTCCGATCGGCAATCTCAGTGCCGCTTTTTTGAGTCCGAAGACTCCGATGCATTTGCAGTTCGCCTATTACGAGTCGTCTTTGGTGGTTGAGTATCTTGTGGAGAAATATGGCTATGAAACCTTAAAGGCGATTCTTGCCGACCTGGCAAATGGAGTGGACATTAATAAAGCTATCTCCGAACATGCCGGGTCTCTGAATCAGATTGAGACGGAATTTATGGCCTTTGCACGAAAGCGTGCTGAGGATTTGGCCCCGGATGTGGACTGGGAACAACCCAAAGAAGGACAACTTATTGCCACAGACAGCGAAGCATTAACCGAATGGCTAAAAGAACACCCCAATAATATTTGGGCACTTACTCTGTATGCCAGGAGCCTTTTAGCAGAAGGCAAGTGGGAACAGGCAAAGGAACCTCTCAACAAACTAATTGCGTTGTACCCTCAATACGTCGGTCAGGATAACGGCTATCAACTCCTCGCCGAGTCGCACAGAAATCTCGGCCAGACTGAACAGGAACGTCAGGTCCTCGAGAAGCTGGCGGCAATATCATCCGATGCGATTTATGCTTATGGGCGGCTGATGGACATTGCCTTTGAGAACGAAAACTGGCAGCAAGTTGTGAAAAATGGCGAGAAATATATGGAAGTGTATCCTCTGCTAACGAAGCTGCATTGGCAACTTGGCCGTGCCTATGAAGAACTCGATCGGGATGAAAAAGCAATCGAATCATATCGGCGTTTACTTTCGCTGGACTATGCGGATCCCGCCGATCTCAATTTTCGCCTCGGCAGACTGCTTGAGCAAAAAGATCCCGCCGCGGCGAAAAGACATGTCCTGCTGGCATTGGCAGAAGCTCCCCGCTTTCGCCAGGCACATAAACTCCTGCTAAAAATTATCGAAGAAAATGGTTTTTTACAGCATGAACCAGCTTCGGACAGCCAAAGTGAATTCCAGACAACTCAGGAGGGACGGTATTGACAAAAACACGATGGTTCATCATTCTGTTTATTGCGGCATTTTTAGGGGCGACTGGAGTCTTGGCGCAAAGAGGGTCCAGGGGACGAGGCTCCGGCCGAGGTTCCCGACAGAGACCCCCTACTCAGAGATATGACAATCGACCGAGAGCGTTCGAACCGGAATGGGAGCTTGACAAAGAGTTTTCTCATGATGTCTTCACGTTCGTACGAATCCGCTATTCCTCCGGATACAGCGGCCGTAGAGGTGGCGGCAGGTCCAGTCGCGGTTTCAGCGGCGGCTACTGGGCAACAGATTACCCGGATAGCGATCTGAACTTGTCATTTCGTCTGCATCAATTAACCTCGATGGAAGTGAATCCTGAACCAATCTACCTTGATCTGACAGATCCGGAACTGTTCAATTACCCCTTCATCTATATCGTAGAGCCGGGAAGGCTGGTCTTCCTGGAAGAGGAGGTTAAAAATCTCCGGCAGTATCTGCTCAACGGCGGATTCTTGATGATAGATGACTTTTGGGGTCAGGCTGAGTGGTATAACATCTACTTCGAGTTGAAACGAGTCTTCCCCGAACGTGAACCGATAGAGTTGACACTGGATCATCCCATATTCCATTGTGTATTTGAACTCAAGGAAAAGCCACAAATACCCAGTATAATTGAAGCCCTGAACGGGCAACCTTACGGAATCACCTGGGAGCGACCGGATGCTCGAACACCTCATTATATGGGCATCTATGACGACAAAGGCCGGATGATGGTCATTATCTGCCGTAACACCGACCTCGGGGACGGGTGGGAACAAGAAGGGGCAAATGAGTGGTATTTTCGTGAGTTTTCGGAAAAAAAGGCATACCCACTGGGAATAAATATCGTGTTTTATGCGATGACACATTAGAGAATATAAAAATGTAAACAACCACGGGTTAAAACCCGTGGCATTGCCGCTTCTGGTTACACCCGTCCGACTTCGTCGGATAACTTCATCTACGGGTTGAAACCCGTAGAATTGCGGCAGAATATTAAAATGAAAAAATAAGGAATTCATCGCCGCAAAGCGGCGATTCCACAATTTTGATTTTTAATATTTTATCTTTGATTTTGACTGAAAGGAATAAATTTGGCTACGAAAACGTATGAATTCGAACGATGGGCTGTTGAACAGATCAGAGAGGCGCGCCAGCGAATTGGATCTGAGCTTTCAAAGGTTATCATCGGTCAGGAAGATGTGATCGAGCATTTGATAATTGCAATACTTTCCGGCGGGCATTGCCTAATTATCGGCGCTCCGGGTCTGGCAAAAACGCTGTTGGTTAAGTCCCTGGCGCAATTGTTTCACCTAAAGTTTCAGCGGATCCAATTCACGCCGGACCTTATGCCCGCAGATATTACAGGCACTGAAATCCTTCAGCAAACCGACCACGATAGAAAAATGGTCTTTGTAAAGGGGCCCATCTTTGCCAATATGATTCTTGCCGATGAAATTAATCGCACACCCCCAAAAACACAGGCGGCCCTGCTCGAAGCGATGCAGGAACATCATGTAACGGCTGTTGGTGTATGCCATGCCTTGAACGAACCTTTCTATGTCTTCGCAACGCAGAATCCCATCGAGATGGAAGGGACTTACCCCCTGCCTGAAGCGCAGCTCGACCGGTTTATGTTCAATGTCTGGATCGATTACCTGCCGGAGGACCAGGAGGTTGATGTCGTTCGCCAAACTACTACGATTGAACCTAAACCCATCAAGCAGGTATTTGCCGGCGAAGACCTACTGAGATTTCATGGTGTAGTACGTAAAGTACCCGTGGCTGAAGACGTAGTGCGTTACGCCGTAAGGCTCGCAGCAGCATCACGGCCGGGCCCGGACAATAAACTGGACTTCGTAAACGAGTGGGTCACATGGGGAGCCGGACTAAGGGCATCGCAATACATGGTTCTTGGCGCTAAGGCACGAGCGCTCCTCTACGGCAGGTCGCATGTGAGTTTCGAGGATATACGGAATCTTGCCTATCCGGTGCTTCGACATCGTATATTAATTAACTACCGCGCCGAGGCAGAGGGCGTGGTTGCAACAGACCTTATCGACCGGCTGCTGAAATCGGTCAAGGAAAGTCATGCTAAATGACAAAAAAAGCCGCTACATCCTATTTTGTGAACACTAATGAGAACGCTGATGGCATGATTGATCCGATCTCATTGATGAAAATCAAGTCGATGGAGCTACGCGCGAAAGTAATCGTTGAGGGATTCTGGAAGGGAATTCACCGAAGTCCCTATCATGGCTTTTCGGTAGAGTTCACCGAGTATCGTCAATACAGCCCTGGTGACGATCCCCGCCATATTGACTGGCGAGTCTATGCCCGCAGCGATCGATTCTATATCAAGAAGTTCGAAGATGAAACGAACCTCCGTTGCCACCTGCTGATTGACCATAGTCGCTCGATGGGTTATGGTTCCGGAGGCTACACGAAATCGCAATATGCCGGCACGCTTGCCGCAACTCTTGCCTATTTCCTCTTCACCCAGGGTGACGCTGTGGGCCTGGCCACTTTCGACGATCAGATCAGACAATACATGTTACCCCGTAATCGACCGGGTTATTTACGCCGATTGATGCTGATGTTAGAAGCCCACCCCGGGGGTGGCGCCACAGATCTGGGGCCCCCGCTTAAACGAATTGCCGAAATAATAACCAGGCGAGGTCTGATTGTTTTAATCTCCGACCTATTGACGTCGATCGAACGGCTCGAATTAGACTTGAACTATCTACGAGCCAGTGGCCATGATGTCGTGATTTTCAACGTGCTGGATCACGCCGAGTTGAATTTCGACTTCAAGAGGCCGGCACTTTTCCAGGATATAGAGACCGGACGCAATATGTACGTCGATCCAACAGCAGCTCAAAAGGCGTACGAACACAAGCTGGACAAACATCTGGCTGCTGTTAAGTTAACATGTCAAAACCTCGGGATCGATTATCATCTTTTTGCAACAAATCGCCCGTTTGATTTGGCCTTGCTGGAATTTTTACAGGACAGAATGCGTCGCAGGAAAAAGAAAAGACACGTAAATGCATCAACAGCCAGGAGGACGGTATGAGTTTTCTTTATCCGCTATTTCTGGCAGGTATCACGGCAATTAGTCTGCCGATCATACTGCATTTGATTCGCCGCCAGACACGTAAACGCGTGACGTTCAGCTCATTGATGTTCTTACGCACCACAGTACCGCGTTTCAAGAATCGCAGTCGTCTGGAGAACCTGCCGCTTTTGATTCTGCGGTGCATAATATTATGCCTGCTTGCGTTTGCGTTTTCGCGTCCGTTCTTCCTGAGGCCTGTAGAAGGTAATCTGATACCCATAGGCAGACGGATAGTCCTGTTAATCGATACAAGTGCATCCATGCAGCGAACCGGGATGTGGACACAGGCTGTCAGCGAGGCGCGGTCTATATTGGAAGACGCAGAGCCGGCGGATCGTATGTGTGTTATAAGTTTCGATAAAAATACCAACACATTGATAGGATTCGAATCATGGAGCGAATTGGATCCGGATAAAAGAGTTCCTGCCATAATCGAAGAAATATCAAGATTGTCTCCATCCTGGTCCTCGACCAACCTTGGCAATGCTCTGATTACTGCCGCCGAGGCCATCGAGGACGATGAAATCAACGACCAGAGGCAAGGACATAGTCAGGGCCAGGTTGTGCTTATCAGCGATCTGCAGCAGGGCAGCAATTTAGATGCCTTGCATACTTATCTATGGCCTCAAGAAGTTGAACTTCTCGTCAAGACCATCAAGGCCAAAGGCAATACCAATGCGGCCATGCAATTAGTCACAAATCGCGATTACCTCTCCCGTGCCGGCAATGACGAACAGCCGCACATTCGTATTACAAACTCAGCCGATGCAACCGCGGAGCAATTTCAAATAAGCTGGGCCGATGACGATCCGGCAAGAGTCTCAAGCAAACCGGTTAATGTCTATGTGCCGCCCGGACACAGTATTGTCACTCACGTTCCGGGCGGACCAAACTCCGTCCCGGGTCTGAAATTAGTCCTGAGAGGTGACGACCATAACTTTGACAATACACTTTATTTAGCACCAAAGTTGGATCAGCAGGTTAATATTCTCTACATCGGTAATGAAAATGCAGAAAATCCGGAACGTATGCTATATTATATTCAACGAGCATTTCAGCCAACCGGCACACTCAAGCCTCGTGTAGTTTTTCGGCGCGATGATAAAGCTCTCGTGGATACGGAAATTTTGGCAGCGCATTTGATTATTGTGGCCGATTCAATCAACCAAGAGCAAATAATCCCCTTACGTCAAAACATAGAAGCAGGCAGCAGAGTTCTTTTGGCAATGAAGTCTGCCGAAGCTTCTGCAACTATTGCGGCTCTTGCCGGACTCGATAATGTGGACTCCGAAGAGGCCGACGTCGATGAATATGCCATGCTGGGCTCGATCGATTTCGAGCACCCTCTGTTGTCACCTTTCTCCGAACCTCGTTTTGGGGATTTCACAAAGATACACTTCTGGAAGTATCGACAAATCAATATTGAGAATTCATCCGAAGCTCGTGTTTTGGCACATTTCGATAACGGCGATCCGGCATTGCTTGAACTACCCGTTGGCCAGGGTTCGCTGCTGGTATTGACATCGGGCTGGAATCCTTCGGACAGCCAGCTTGCGCTTTCATCCAAATTTGTTCCGCTTCTTTACTCGATACTGGAATATAATGGTGTTTTCGATGGTCAGCAATCACAGTATTTTGTCACCGACCGCATACGCATACCGCGACGAAGAACCATAGAGCCGGAGAACATGCAGATTCGCAAACCTGACAATTCCCTGATTGATTTGGAACCTGAGCAGCAAGACTTCAACTATACAGAATTGCCGGGTATTTATACCATCGAATCACCTTCAGAGAATCAGCTCTTCGCGGTCAATCTCTCACCACAAGAATGTCGGACAGCCCCCCTGCCGCTCGATGAACTCGAACAGTTTGGAATATCTTTTCAAGGTTCTTCAAATGTTCCGGCAGAACATACTCTGCAAGCTAAACAACACAGCAGTTTAGTGGAGATGGAATATCAACAAAAACTCTGGCGCCGGCTTTTGATAGCACTGCTGGCTGTGTTAATCGTTGAGACCTGGCTGGCCGGGTGGTTAACTCGTCCGGCGGTATTAACTCAGGGAGAAGAAAAATGATCGAAAAAAGTCTTCGAAAATGGCTAAGGCCGGTTGTAAATCGCCGAAAAAAGCTGTTATTACTGCGAAGATTAGCAATATACTGGTTAATTGCCGCACTTGCAGGTATCGCTTTGATAACTGCTAATTGGCTATGGGGCTGGTATTACCCAACTGCAATTTGGGCTCTGTGTATTTCAATCGCATTAGTTTCTATTATAGCCTGGTACAGGTCAAGTTATATCGAGCCGGACTATAAAACCATCGCACGAACCATCGAAAAGCAAAATCCTGATTTAAAGGCCGCGCTGCTGACAGCTATAGAACAAGAGCCGGAAGAACCTCTTGGTCAATTGGGTTATTTACAGGAAAGAGTCATCGGTGAAACGCTTGCACATGCGAAGAATCACGACTGGGTACAGAGTGTTTCACAAAAGACACTCGTGCTTGCCAGGTGTGGCCAAATTGCCGCCCTGATATTCTTCATCTTCGTACTATCTCAACTGCTGCCGTTTTCCTCTTTTATGCCGATCAATACGAACACAACAATGAGAAAAGGTTATCATATCAGTGTAAGCCCCGGAGATACCGCCGTGGAGTCAGGGACAGCCGTGGTGATACTCGCAAGGTTTGAAGGACAACTGCCCCAGGAAGCAAAACTTCTGATTGGCCCCTCTCCGGATGATACACATGAAATCCTGCTGACTCGAAATCTTGAGGATCCTGTGTTTGGTTGTATTATCTCGGAAGTCAGTTCTGATACGTTCTACCATATTGAGTATGCGGGCAGACGTACACGAGATTATAAGATAACGACTTTCGAGCATCCACTGCTCCAGAGAGTAGATGCAAAAATTATTTATCCAGCCTATACGAATCTGCCGGAGAAGCTTATCCAGGACACACTTCAGATTGGCGTAGTCGAAGGTTCACAAGTAACTTTGACGTTCACCCTAAATAAAACGGTAGACACAGCCCAGCTTGTCTCAAGAGACGATTCGATATTAGAACTGACAATGGATTCTAAACAGCCAAATATCTTTCGGGCTTTCATCGAACCGATTCAGAGCCGGCGATACGAGCTGAAGCTGGTTGATACCCAGGGATTGGCCAATAAGGTGCCGCCACGGTTTATTATTGACGTACACAAAAACATGCCGCCGGACTTGAAACCGACCTTTCCGAATCGTGACCTGGAAGCCTCACCTTTGGAGGAACTGACCTTTGAAGCTGATGTATCCGATGATTATGGTGTCACGGCTCAGGGAGTCAGCTATACTCTGGGCGGCACGCAAAACAAAGACGTCAATCTTGGTCAATCAGTACCCGCAAATCAGAAACAATCAATTGAATACTTGTTGGAGCTGGAAGGGCTTAATGCCCGGCCGGACCAGTTACTAACTTATTCATTCTGGGCTGAGGACATCGGACCGGACGGCAATATTCGCAGGACCTCAAGCGATTTGTACTTTACAGAAGTTCGCCCCTTTGAAGAGATATTCCGCGAAAACCAGTCATTCCAGGACCAGAATAACCGGGAACAAAGAGACAATAATCAGCAACAAGGTCAACAAGGCAATCGAGGCGAAGAACTCGTCCGGTTACAGAAGCAGATTATCAGCGCTACATGGAATATTAAGCGGCAGGCCGAACTATCGGGAAGTGTGGATGAACAACAAGAAGACCTCGATTTAGTCCGGCAATCGCAGTCTGATGCGCTAGAACAAGCCCGATCGGCTTCATCAGAGGCGGAAAACCCAACAGAAACTCAAACGCTTCAGGAGGCTTCAAAGTATATGGAGACATCGCTGGAGCATTTGACCAAAGCGGGCGAATCCGCTTCTGCAACAGAACTGACACCGGCCTTAGGCGCAGAACAGTCTGCCTACCAGGAGTTGCTTAAATTAAGAGAACGCGAGAGTGAAGTTGCACGCAGTCGCAATGCTCAAGCAAACAATAGTTCCCGCTCCGCCCGTTCCCAGCAACAATTGCAGCAATTAGAATTGCGGCAACGAGAAGATCGATACGAGACTCAGCGATTAGCTCAATCAGAGCGGCAGGAAACTCAACGCGAGGACATTCAGGTCCTTAACCGACTTCGCGAGCTTGCACGCCGGCAGAACGAAATGACCGATAGACTCAGAGAAGCCGAAGCGGCACTGCGGCAGGCCCAGACCGAAGAACAGAGACAGGAGATCAGCCGGGAGCTCAAACGCCTGAGAGAACAGCAAATCGAAACGCTTCGGGACATGGACGAGTTGCAACAGAGAATGGAAAATCCCCAGAACCGTCAGCGAATGGCCGATGCGGCAGAACAATTAAATGAAACCCGCTCCAGAGTTCAACAATCCGCCGAAGACCTGGAGGAGGGTATGGTCTCGAACGCAGCCACCTCCACAACGCGTGCCCAGCGTGAGCTCGAAGAGATGCGTGACGAATTTCAACGCAGGACTTCCGGCCAGTTCTCAGAACAAATGCGCAACATGCGTGAACAGGCACAGCAGCTTGATGAGCGGCAAAATCAGATATCCGAAGAAATGAGTGAGCAGGTCGAATCGGACCAAAGATCCCTGACGGAGACTGAGGAAAATCGCGAACTGGCAGATAGAATCGAACAGCAAAGAGAAAGAATGGAAGAGCTGCTGAACCAGATGAAAGATGTAAGCGAGCAGGCGGAGAACTCTGAGCCGTTACTTTCAAGAAGGCTCTATGACACATTGCGGCAGGCAAGCACAGAAAACGTTGATAGGGCGCTTGAAGCTACCGGCGAGGCTTTGAGGCGAAACTTTATGCCGCAGGCACAAGAACTTGAGCGACAGGCTGGCGAGGGCATTGAAAATCTCCGGGAAGGTGTCGAAGAAGCGGCAAGAAACGTTCTGGGTGACGAGGCTGAATCACTGCGTCTGGCTCAACAGCAACTCGATGAGCTGATCCGCCAGGTTAATGAAGAAGCTGCTCGTGCCGGACAACAACAAGCCGGCGATCCGAATCAAATGGGAAATATGCAGGCTCGAGGAGATAGGAGTGGACAGCCCGGAGATCCGAACCAGCCCGGCAGCCAGCAGGCACGCGCTGATGCACAATCAGGTGCGGGCCAACCGCAAGCCGGAGATCCGAACCGGCCCGGGAGCCAGCAGGCACGTGCTGACACGCAATCGGGTGTCGGCCAACAGCAGGACAGGCAATCCGAAGACCGACAACAGAGTTCACAACGAGAAGGCCCAGAAAGGCAAACAGCTCGGGATGTTACAATAAGGGCCAATAACAGTGGACGAGCTGACCAGAGCGGCTTGGATGGTTTTCAAGAAATAACAGGGCAATGGGACCAGTTTGATCCGAACGGCCCACTGACCGGCAGAAATTACCGGCAATGGTCCGACAGGCTGCGTGATGTGGAAGAGATGCTCTCCGAACAGGAGCTACGCGAAGAAGTGGCTACGGTTCGAGACCGTGCGCGTGCAATACGGGCGGAGTTCACGCGTCACGGGACAGAGCCTCAGTGGGACATGATTCAAATGCAGATCACAAAACCTTTGACCGAAGTTCGTAGTCGCATCGAGGAAGAACTTGCCAAGCTTGCGTCAAAGGAAGCATTAGTCCCAATTGATCGCGATCCTGTACCAAGCCGTTATGCCGAATTGGTTCGAGGCTATTATGAAAATTTAGGAGGTGGCGATTGATGATGTTGCTGAGTTCGATCACCATCCCCAAAAGTGACTGGGTCTGGTTATCTGCAGGGCTTTTGGTAATAATCTTCGCTTTGTTAGTCTGGACTTATCGGCGAGCCCAGGCAATCAATCCGGGAAATAAAACAGCATTTATTCTTAAGTTGTCAGGCGTGTTGATTCTGGCACTATGCCTCCTGGAACCGCTGGCCAGCGGAAGACGGGCCAGACCCGGAGCTAATTTGTTTGTAGTAATGGCAGATAACAGCAGCGGCATGAATATCCTCGACCGCGGTATGAGCCAAAGCCGCGGAGAAATCCTTCGAGCAACGGTGGATGTAAATAACTCCGGATGGCTGAGTGCATTAGTTGATGATTTCCAGCTCCGCCAATATATATTTGATTCCCGCGTTCGGAGAACAACGGATTTCTCAGAACTGGCCTTTGATGGCAAGGCATCTTCTATCGGAACAGCATTGCGTACTATTGCCGAGCGATACGGCAATAAGCCGCTTGCCGGCGTGCTGTTACTCAGCGATGGAAATGCAACAGATATGATCGGTCAGACATATGATTTTTCAAATATGCCGCTTGTTTATCCTGTCGTTATCGGCGGTTCCCGCCCGCAGAAAGACATCTCCTTAAACAATGTCTCTGTGAGCCAGAGCTCTTTTGAAGATGCCCCGGTGACCATTCAGGCTGATATTGAAACATCCGGATATGCAGGTAAGACCGTAGTACTTGATTTAATTAACAATTCAGGTCTGCTGGTGGAACGCCAAACCCAGAACATAGGTAGAGAAGAGCAGAAAAAGGTGTTTAATTTCCATTTGCGCCCGAAGGAAAACGGTATCTTGTTCTATAACCTTGAAGTAAAAGAGAGACCTGAGTCGGAAGCTTCAACACAATCAGATACGCCCGCCGAGGCAACAATGGTCAATAATAACCGAACTCTGGTCGTGGACCGCGGAGGCGGACCGTATCGGATTCTATATGTCACCGGCAGGCCAAACTGGGAGTACAAGTTTCTTCGACGAGCCGTAAGTGAAGATGAACAGGTACAACTGGTCGCATTGTTACGCGTGGCAAGGCGTGAGCCAAAATTTAACTGGATAGGACGCAGAGGTGAAACCAGCAATCCGCTGTATAGAGGATTTGACAATACACAAGAGCAAACTGAGCAATATGATCAGCCGGTTCTTATTCGTCTCAACACCCGTGATCAGGATGAGCTACGCGACGGATTTCCGACAACAGAAAAGGAACTTTACTGCTACCATGCGATCATACTTGATGATGTTGAGGCAGAATTCTTTTCCCCTGTCCAAATGGATTTGCTCCGGCGATTTGTCGCCGAGCGTGGCGGAGGATTTCTGATGCTCGGCGGCAAAGAATCATTCCGGCAGGGTAATTTCACTCACACTGCGATTGGCCAAATTTTGCCCGTTTATTTGGATCGGCTGCCCGATAAGCCAACGGCAGGCCAAATGCGTTTGGACCTGACCCGTGAAGGCTGGTTACAGCCCTGGGCTCGACTACGCGAAAATGAAATTGATGAAAAACAGAGAATATCTGAGATACCAGCTTTTCGTGTATTAAACCGGCTGCCGGCAATCAAGCCTGGCGCCAGCGTAGTAGTGACCATTGGTAACGATTGGGGACAACTGTTTCCCGCTTTAGTAGTACAGCGGTTCGGTAATGGGCGGACAGGAGCACTTACTATCGGTGACTTATGGAGATGGGGTTTGAGAGAGTCTCAAATGCACGAAGATATGAATAAATTCTGGAGACAAACCCTGCGGTGGCTGGTCGCAGACGTACCTGAGCGGATTTCGCTGCAGGCCTCACTAAAACGTGATCAGGTAAACCAGCCTGTCGTACTGCAAGTTCGTGTGCGCGACAAAGATTTTGAACCTATGGATAACATTTCTGTCATCATAGAAGTGACCGATCCTCAAGACCGGAAAACACAATTAACTGCGGAACCTGCGTTCCAGGATACCGGGCTATTCGAGGCCACGTATATTCCCCGCTTTAATGGTGGCTACTTAGCCAAGGCTTATGTAACCGACACAGAGGACATGGAACTTGGCGACGCCCAGACAGGATGGGCTACCGACCTTGATGCCCAGGAGTTTCGGTCGATAAAAGTCAACCGCCCGTTACTTGAAAATATTGCTCAGCGAACAGGAGGCAGGATTGTTGAACTTGATGAGTTAGATAAATTTGCGCGCAGCCTTCCCAGCCGGAATGTTCCGATTACTGAAACATGGATCAGGCCATTATGGGATTTACGAGTTATCTCTTTAACTGTATTCCTGGTTATTCTAATGTGCTTAACAGGCGAATGGACGCTACGCCGTTGGAAAGGATTGTCTTGAGATTAACAACAATATTATTAACAGGTATATTTGCTTTCAATGCGGCTATTTCTTCAGCGAACAGCCAAGCCGAACAATCCGGTCAAAAGCCCACCGTAATAGTTATTGCGGGTGCCGCAGGGACCGAGGAATACGGAGCCCAGTTCATTCAATGTGCAAGTCTCTGGCAAGAAGCCTGCTCGAATGGAAAAATTGATTTCCTCGGAATTGGTTTGGATGAGATTGAAGGCTTGGAGGACCGTGCCACGCTCGAACAAATGCTGAAAAACCAACCGTATGAAACAGACATTGCTTTGTGGCTTGTTCTGATAGGACATGGTACTTTCGACGGCAGGACGGCAAAATTTAATCTCCGAGGACCCGACTTCTCGGCGGAAGAATTATCCGAATGGCTTAAGCCTTTCCATAGACCTATTGCCGTAATCAACACTACATCATCAAGCGCTCCATTTCTCAGCAAACTCTCTGCAAATAACCGTGTCATAATTACTGCGACCAAAAGCGGCTATGAATTGAATTACGCTCGATTCGGCCAATATTTCGCAGATGCGATTGCCGAACCACAAGCGGACCTTGACAAGGATGGCCAAATTTCCCTGCTCGAAGCTTTTCTTTCTGCCTCTCATCGAGTTACTGAATTTTACTCAGCCGCCGGTCGCCTTGCCACTGAGCACGCTCTGCTGGACGACAATGGAGACGGACTTGGTACTCCTGCCGATTGGTTTCGTGGTATTCGGCCTATTCAAAAGGCCAGAGATAACGCGTCCCTCGATGGTTACCGTGCCCACCAGTTCCACCTGGTCCGCAGCAAAGCTGAGAACAAAATGCCGTTACAAATGCGTCTAAAACGTGACCAACTCGAGCTTGAGGTAATCAAGCTGCGTGACACGAAAGAGAACTTTTCAGAAGAGGAATATTTATCCAAACTCGAAAAGTTACTGTATGAAATCGCCCAAATCTATGAACAAACCGATAAAGCTGATAATAATCCCATGTAGATTTGTCAGCTCGATATAAAGATGTTATATGTCTTGGATTTTAGACGCCCGGTTTAGGTCAAAGTTATTACCAACATCGTTTCAACAACAAATGGATTGTCAATTTCCTGCCGATTTTACGATATCTTATTGACATAGAGCTAACAAATATGATATAAGAAAGTAAATGGGCTGTTGCGCTTGCATAGGTGCTAAACCCAAGATTTTCATATTAACTCAGGCGATACTTCGATCTATTGGGAGTTTTTCGCAAGACAGACTGATACGTTAGGATTAAAAAGGTAGAGCTGCAGCTTTGGAGTTATAATTGCTGCCTTTATTTCGGAGGGTAGCATTTATAAAAGAATGAGTTATCAACTCAAGCAATATTAACCTAGGCAAGCAACTGCTACGAAATAGAAAGGTGAATTCTTTACAGGTTGTTTCAATTCCTACACTGCTATCGAGGAGGACTGTTATGTATAGAAAATTAAAGTACTTAACATCATTTGTTTTGATTCTGGGTCTTGTTATAGGAGCTACAAATGCCAATACACTTCAGCAAGACAGCGGTCCAGACGGCCTTGTGTCTGTGGAGGCCGAGCACTATAATAATAATGTTCCTCAAGGTAGTTCCCGATGGGAGGAGGTAGGGCCAACTGAGGGCTTTACCGGAAATAGGGGTATGCAAGCCCTACCCAATAGTGGTACAAGTAACGACACAGATTATGCGGCCAATAGCCCACATTTGGACTTTCAGATCGATTTCATAACAACTGGTACGCATTATATATGGATTCGGGCATGGGGATCCGGTGGAAGCGATGACTCCTGTCATGCTGGTCTGGATGGCCAGGAAATAGACACTTGTGATAGGATGAGTGGCTGGAATGGTAATTACACATGGTCCAATGGCATCATGGACAACGGTTCCTCTACATTTGAGGTTACTAATGTTGGCGTACACACTTTAAACATCTGGATGAGGGAGGATGGTCTTATTATCGACAAGATTGTTCTGACCACCAATCCAGATTACGAGCCTACAGGTGATGGCCCCCCTGAAAGTCCTCGTGGACCACGCGTGAAGGCATCTTACGCAAGTCCTGCTGATGGGTCGAACGATGTGCCTCGTGATGTAGTTCTGAGTTGGACCCCGGGATTTTTTGCGGACAAACATGATTTTTATTTCGGAAACAACTTCGACGACGTCAACGATGCCGATATAAGCAGTCCCCTGCTGATCGGCCCGGGCCTGGATGCCAATATGTTTGATCCCGGCCGACTTGAATTTGACCAAACCTATTTCTGGCGGATCGATGAAATCAACGCTCCTCCCGAGTCCACAGTCTTTAAAGGCAGCGTCTGGAGCTTTACGGTCGAATCCTTTACATATCCGATCTCCGCTGAAAATATAACCGTCACAGCCTCCAGTTACACAGAGGGTCAGGAACCTGAAAATACCGTGAATGGCTCGGGTTTGGATGTTAATGACCTCCACACAAACACAACTGCAGCTATGTGGCTCACACCGGCAGGAGAAGCCGGACCGGCCTGGATTCAATATCAGTTCAACAAGGCCTATAAGCTACATCAGATGTTAGTCTGGAACTATAATGGGCAGTCTGCCCTTACCGGATTCGGCTTAAAAGATGTTACCATCGAGTATTTATCTGACGGTAACAACTGGACGCAAATCAGTAGTGTGTCACAATTTGCACGAGCAACCGGAACGAACAATTATGCTCATAATACAACAGTTGATTTTGACGACATATCCACAAAGTATGTCAGGATTACTACTACAAGCAACTGGCTCCCAAAATTTCCCCAGTATGGTCTAAGTGAGGTGCGCTTCCTGCACATCCCCGTCGGTGCTAAAACACCCGTACCCGCTGACGGGGCAACAAATGTTCCTGTGGATGTGAC
>CAZFOQ010000063.1:0-24004 GCA_964520535.1 uncultured Pirellulales bacterium
GGCGGTCAACCATCGCCCAATCAAAACCGCCCATTGAGGCGGTCTTAGTGACCAGTCCCGCAGACGCACCATATGCGTTGCCGGCCCAACACAGGCCTATGGAAATTAGTAAAACAGTTAGAATTGATTTTTTACACATCATAAACCTCCTATAAAAAACAGTTAAAATATAGAAACAGACGATAAAGATTTTTACCTTCGTTCCCTTTCAACATATATCTGCCTAGGATAATGTTTGTTGAATTGACTTTTGCCTCCTTCCTTCAAAAAATAATCGGTTATTGAAAGGTAAAAAATCTAAAGCTTTAGAGCATACGATTCCCTTGAACTGATACTACATCACTTTAGTTTGATGTCTGGGCTGCACAAATTCAATAGATGCAAATCCCTCGTTTGTTATAAAACGAAAATAGTACTCCTACAGACACAATCTTCTCATCTTGAATCTCCTTTCTCTAAAATTGATTAATAGAAATCCTGCAACCACTAATTAGTAAAATGAATTCTTAGCTGGGCAATACGCCCAAAAAAATGCCTCAACTCCATAAGTTTCTATTCTTAGATTGTACAAAAGATTAAAACTAAAAACAAGGCATTTTATGTTAAAAAGGGTATTATTATCTTACTTATGATCATCGATACGAAAGTAAGATTGAGGTTTTTATCTGAATAAAACAAATAAATCACTATTATTTCGTTATTTTCTATTGTTACTGCTGCCGTATTTTCTTATTTAACAAGATATTACGGCATATCATTGCTGGATTTAACTTGGAAATATTGTTAGCTAACAGCTCAGTTTATGAGTTCATTGGAACTTCTAAAATTTTAGTTAGAATTTATATTTCGTAAAGCGAATTTAGCTATAATCCTGTTAAGTAAATAGATTTATGCTCCGTTGAAATTAAACTGTAGATCGACAAGCCTTTTTAATGTAATAGGAAAACAACCGATTGGGAGGCTCAGGAAAATAAATAGAAGCAAAATACATTTTGCATCTATTACTAAAAGCCACGCATAACGGTACTTTCTCGTCTCGGGAGCCCGGCTTTGGGCAAGCGTTTTAGAACGACATATTCAATGCCGTGCTCTTCACAATACTTTCGCTTCTCCGGTCTGTCACCATCCTCGTTCAACGCATAAATATCGGGCTTTATCCGCTCAATTTCAGGCTCCGCATCAAGCCAGCCGTGGCCCGTCGAGACTAATGCCTGCTTGACATAACGGATGGACTGAGCCATATAGCAGCGTTCGTCCTGAGGTATCATGGGGTGGCCTTCTCCTTTTAAGGCACGTAAATTGGCATCGTGGCCCACCACAACATACACATCACCTAATTCTGAAACTTCTTCGAAGAAGCGTACATGGCCTGAATGAAACCAGTCATAGCATCCCGTGACTATCACTTTTTTCCGGGAAGTCTCACGAGGACCTGTATCTATGTTGTTTGGAAAACCATCCAGGTCGGATTCGGCCAAAACTCGATATTCCAGCTCTTTTGTTCTACAAAAGACTTGCTTGGAGGGAGTGTCATCGGTTTGTTGAACGGTCCACATGGACGGATGCATGCCCTGTACAAATGGAAGCTTGTCTCTATTGGTTGGCTGTGTTGTGAGATATACACTATTTACGAAACGGATCGCTTGAAGAAAGTAGAGACGTTCGTTCTCTGGAAATTTAGGATCTTTGCCGTTTACAGATCGTAAAGACTTGTCATTCCATAAGAAAACATGCAGCAACCCGAAACGAGCCGCCTCCTGTAAAAAACGAACATCTGAAGATCGAATATCATCAAATCCCCCACACACTACCACACACTTATCGGTGTTATTCATGATTGCTTTATTCTCACTTTAACATGGAAAGCGCCTGGAACAGATTTCTCTGAAACCACATATAAATAACCGCCGCCACAACCCGAATACATTGCTCCGGAGTATTTGGATTGATAGTATTCCAAGAGCGGGAGCAAATCCATCTTTATCGTATGATGACGAACCGTACCAGGTAATATTGCCTCCCAGCACAGCATAGACTCATTCATCGAGGCTCCAAGGGCCTTAATATCCCGAGCTATAATTGCGTCATAGCAAGTCTTACCTGACTGTCCGAGCCGGGCAATCCAGTCTAGCTGCAGGTTTTTTGTCTCGATTGGATTATACCCTTCAGGTCGTGGCATAACCGGGAGAATATTGATGACACTCTCGAGCCAGGAAGCCACTTCCGGATCATTATTTGATTCGATATGCTCCGGAAAGATACCTCCTCGATGTTCGTAATTATAATCTAACCGATTTATGCCGGGATAGATTATACCAATCATATCCTGTGAGCCGGATGGCTCAGCCTTTCCCTCATTTTCAGCAGCGTAGAGTTCCTGCATGAGCTTATCGGGATCACGGTCAGGCAGACCATCCTTCCACAATTCCAGGGCGATCTTGCGAGTACCGATGCAGATTCCGGCACGTTCCATAAACCATAACAATGGCTCGACGCAGACAACCACCATCGAGCCGGGCGGTAATGGATTGTGTTTGGAAATAAAGGGCTGGTCGATCCATCCACCGGCAAGAGCAATTCTATATGGCAGCTTGCCGATGACATCAGTAATCTGGATGTTTCTGTTTGTTCTCATATGCTTCCCTTATTCGTTTGCAGACCCAACACAGGCAATCCGGCACTTTGTGTTTGGCCTAATGAATCTCATATCGTTAACTGACGGTGCGTTTACCCGCCTTACGATCCATGTATTGCTGCTCGATCCATTTATATGTCTTCTTCATGCCCTCTTCCAGGGGAGTACTTGGCTCCCAGCCAAGAACCTTTCGAATGAACGTATTGTCACTATTTCTGCCGCCCACACCCTTAGGTGCATCCGGATCATATTTTCGTTTTAAAGTGATCCCACCGATGCGTTCGGCTAACGAGACGAGGTCATTGATGGATATCAGGTAGTCCGATCCCAGATTGATGGGCGTGGCTACAAGATCATCAAAGTGCATAATCATATCGATACCATGAACACAGTCGTCGATGTACATAAAACTACGAGTCTGGTGTCCATCGCCCCAGATAATTATTTCATCTGAACCTTTATCTTTAGCTTCAATAACCTTGCGACACATAGCTGCCGGAGCCTTTTCACGTCCGCCATCCCAGGTGCCATTGGGCCCATAGACATTGTGGAATCGCGCAATAAATGTTTTGAGACCGCGCTCAGCCCAGTATTCCTGGCAAAACATTTCGGACATGAGCTTCTCCCAACCATAACCACGCTCAGCCATTGCCGGATAAGCATCCGATTCCTTCAACGCCAGCGAGTCCGGGTCCTTTTGAAGTTCGGTGTTATACGCACAGGCGGACGACGAGAAGAAATACCTGTGTGCACCTGCTCGATACGCCGACTCGATCATGTGCGTGTTGATCAGGATACTGCGCATACACTCCACGCGGAATCGCTCGATAAAGCCCATGCCGCCCATGTCAGCCGCCAGATTGTAAACCTCTATGGCTTCCTCACAGGCCCTTCTGCAGTTCTCTTCATACTGAAGATCCATACACAGGCATTCAACACCCGGTACACGTTGGTACCATTCGGAAAGAGGCTTTTTATCCACTGCACGGATGCGAGTAAAGCCCTGTTCATGAAAGTGTCTGGCTAATGCTCCGGCAATGAATCCACCCGCTCCTCCAATCACAATCAGATCATTCTTCTTCAATACCGAAGCCGCCTTTGGATTATCCTTAGCTGCCATAATTCTCCTTTCTTTGCCCTTGCTCATAATGCTGACTCGGGCATTTGGAAATCATACCTGTATTTTATTGACCCTTTCATTTCTCAACATCCACAGTATAATTATAATATAAAAGTAGTATATGGCAATTGTTGTCCATTGTATGACGATTTTTGACTTTTCTTTAGAGTCGATGATAATGGCCTCAAGTATAAAAAGCGTACCGGAGTTTTTCTCCAGCCAGGTGTCGGAAGCCAACCGTTTCTACCTCGACACCTCCCTGCGTTCACGCCGGCCCCTTACGGTCGTATGCGGCGGCTGCGAACACTGTCAACCGGACTACCGCATCAATCGCTCGGATTTCCCCTTTTATTGTATTGAATTTGTGGCACGCGGCAAAGGGGCATTGATCCTCCGGGATTCAAAATGTGCCCTCTTTGCGGGAAGAGTCTTTTCCTACGGACCTGGTATCGCTCATCTGATTACCACTGAATCCGATGATCCTCTTGTGAAGTACTTCGTGGACTTCATAGGACCCGACGCAGGAAAATTATTGCAAAAGTATGGTCCAGTCCCAGGGCACGTGATACAGGTGGCCTCACCGGAGGTAATATTGCGTATCTTCGATGACCTTATCAAAAACGGTGGAACCGATAGTCCTTACACACCCCTGTTATGCGCGACCATCTTGCAGCAGTTGATCCTGAAGACCGCGGAGACTGCTGTGGTCGAACATGCGCACATAACGGCGGCTTTCTCCACCTATCAGAGCTCCAGAGAACTCATTCGAAAGAACTGTCTGACTCTTCGAAGCCTCGATGAGATTGCCGAGAAATGCCGGATCGACAATGCTTATCTGTGTAGGCTCTTCAAACGGTTCGACAGCCAGAGCCCTTATCAATACTTGATGCGTCTGAAAATGAATGTCGCGGCCCAAAGGCTCCAGGCACCGAATGCCCTGGTAAAGGAGGTAGCGTATGAACTTGGTTTCGGTGATCCTTTTCATTTCTCCAGAGTATTTAAGCGGGTCTTTGGCATGTCTCCGAGCACCTTCAAATGGCTGCGATAGCAAAGTTAATGAAACAAGGCTTACAACGCATATGACTCAATAGCACATACATGTATTTCCGGAACAGAATCACAGATTCAACAAAGTTGCAACTTACACACTAAAAATTTCGTGGGATGTCACCCGTTATACCTGTTATTAAAAGTGCGAAGGTAACAAGCCAAATAAGCACTAAGAAATATATTTATCAGAGAATAAAGCCCCTGCAGTGCGGAGGGAGAGGAAAAGCGAGATTCCACAGGGGCTTGTAAGACAAATTATGTATTGTTATGTATTGTTATGTATTGTTTAGCTGTGCCGGTCAAGCCAAAATATGTACATAAAAGCCACAGTGAGCAAATATAAAGCGAGAACTTTAAAAACCACAGATAAGGCCGTATTGCAATATTCCGGCGATTTTTTTACATACCGGTCTCCAAATCATGTATATGGTGTTTGAAATCATCCAACTCTTTTTCATATTTTTCAATGACCTGTGTCCAATGAAAATTCGCCGGCTCACCCTTTTCGCCGCCGGGAAATGGAATTTTCCGCTGGGAGGTCTGCATACTTTGGGCGAAAGAATATGTCTCTCTCGTGAGTTCCGTAAGTTTCCGGTAATGCTCGAGACTTTCGGCCAGGAATTCCGCCGCTTTTTTCAAATCCTGGATATCTTTACTATAGTTATACTTCAATACTAAAATTGCCGCATTCACCTTGGCGGCATAGTTCTGGCTCATTGCCCGGATGCAATGGATGTCATTATACAACCGGTCGAATTCCGCCTTGTTTTTTGTGACCAGCGGCCTGGCCGCTTCGATTGATTCAACGGCTTTTTCTGAGTATTCCAATACTTCCTGTATAATTTGGGGCGGTGTTTCACCGACGTGAGACTCTTGTTTCCATTGCTTTTCGGCATATTCCTGTAAACGTTCCCCGGGTGGAGACTGCGACAACCATAAATCCGGGAAGGGGCCGTAAGGTTGTGGATTCACCAGTTGATCCAATGTCATGCCCAAAGATAAAGTCTGCCGGTTTCCCTCGGTAATGCCGAAACGCCGAACGAGCCTCGGGGCGCATTCTCCGGCGTCATTATAAGCATCCAGAATCTTTTCAGCCGCGTCTTTACTTCCATACATCTCGGAGATGCGGCCCACCCAGTACTGTCGTTCCTCCTGTTCGTTCCGATCCGCGTTCCAGGCGTACCGGGCCCAGGCCTCGAACCAGATCCAGTCTCGCTGGTATTGCTTGAGCGGCGGCTGGATGTCGTCCGGCGAGTCCGGCCAGTTCCAGTAACATAAAGGATAAAGATGCAGGCCCTGAGCACCAATACGTGTATGCATCGCTTTGACACATTCCTGGATGAATCGCTGTGCTCCATATCGGAACGGCTCAAGATTAGCCAAAATATGCACATTCGCGATATGTTGCGAACCCAGGCGGCTCATATTCAAATGGACCTGCTGCCAGGGACCGCGAGGCTCCGACGTTGTGAGTGACTCGCCGTTATACTTTGCCATAGTGTAAAGGTTTTTATAAATCGGCAGGGCGGCCTGCATTACCGCGTTGGGATCGGTCGCATGTGCACGCAGAACGATAGGGGGCTCTTGAGATGTACCCAATGCTTTCAAGCCGTCTTTGACCCCGGGAATCACGACTTTCGTAAACCATTCCACCTGGTTTTCCGTTCCCCTTAACGCTTCACCGAGGCAAACCAGCAGGCCGACATTCGGATATTTCTGTACAAACGCGGCGATGGATTTACGATTATAATCGGCGACAAGCGGCGTCGATTTGCTATGTTGTGTCCTGATCTTGTTCTTATCGGCAAACGGTTTGGAGACGAAGATATTATAAAACATCTGGATCACCCAGATGCCGCGTCTATCCGCCTCACGGGTCAGGTATTCGAAAATCTCGGCATTTTTTTCATACACCTCTTCAGGGACTTCCAGGGCATAGGGATAATCCTCGAGCTTGACCAGTGACGCGAAAGGATGGCCGTTCCATAAATACAGTGTATTCATGCGATGTTCGACCATTAAATCCAGGTATTCCTGCCAGAATTCTTTATCGTAAAAGAAGGGAAAGTTCTCCGGCGTGTAAGGGTATTCATACACCCGCCGTCTGGGGAGAATCCGGGTCTTTTGCATGCCGATACAGGAGCCGCGAAGCACCATGGATGGTTTGTCGGCAAAGCTGTAGTCTTTCGGTAAACGACCGCTTGCTTTAATTCGGCCTGCCAGTTCCATGCATCCGTATAACGTGCCGCTGTCGTCACCACCGACAATTATAGTGACGTTAGTTTTGGATTCTATAACGAATCCTTCGGCTCCGATTTCACTGCTTTTAAGTGAATCGAAACCGGATTGAATCATTGATTCGATCAAAGGGCTCTTCTTGAAAGTCCCAATGACAATCGAAGGTTCGTTTTGAGGTCTTTGAGAGGCCGCAGATACTGTCACCTCGTAGCCGGCATTGCTCAGTGCGGCATGGAGTTTGTCCACACCATAGTGCACTCTGGGGGCGGCTTCGGGAGAGATGACAATGGAGATTTTTTCGCCGCAAAAAGCGGAAGTCACGATACAGAGCAAGATTGATACAATAAGAAGATGCCCCTTCATTATACCCCTTTCCAAAGTTAAATTTTCCCTTCGATCCGTTCCAGCGAGGTCGAGTGCGCGGCAAGTTTCCCGTCCACAAAGACAGACAAGCCCGGGCCCTGTTTGTATTTTTCGCCGGTCTGGTCCCAAAGAATAGTCACTAATTTTCCATGATAATAAACGTTATCTAAGCCAAACCACTCCCATGTGTCGGCGGGAACAAGCGGATGAACGACAATCACATCATCATTCCGCAGACAAAGACCGACTAAGCCGGAGATCACTAGGTCGCAAAAACAGGAATGGTTGTAATATCGACTTCGGGGATTGTCACCCTTGAGCCAGGCGCAGTTTATCTCATCGTGATATTCACCGATATACGGTTTGTCGTTTTTCTGGTGCTCTTTTGCGTATGTTAATAACGCATCGAAATAGTCGTTTGAAGATACATAAGATTGGTCATAATTCCTCAATAAATTCGCCATGCCGACAAGGGTCTGAGTCGTCGCAAATGGCCAGACAGCACCGTCCCATTCACAAGTCCCCACGCCATGCGACCTAAATTGTGGATGTCGTCTTTCGGCGGTAGTCAAACCGCAAGGAGCCTTAAAGCCATTGGGATCAAGCACCTGTGTCCAGGCCTGTGAATAATCCACATTCGGGTCTTCGTCGGCAGAGTCCTCAGGCAAATTAAAGTACCACGGGATAAATCCGATTTCCTCACGGGCATCGGAAAGCGACCCGTTTTCAAAACGAACCTTAAAAAATTTGGCCTCACTATCCCAAAGATTGTTTTGGGCCAGTTTTCTGAGTTGGTTCGCTTTGTTTTGAAATTCTTCCGCGATTTCTTTTTCGCCCGCCATATCGGCAATTTTAGAAATGGCCAGTGCATTGCCGTACATATAGCTGTTAATAGTAGGGCGGGCGTTCTTCGCCGTGCGAGAACCGCTTATCGATTCTTCCATGCCGTCGCGAACATCGTATTGCCAGAACATGCCGTTATCCAATAA
Organism: uncultured Pirellulales bacterium; assembly: GCA_964520535.1. Classification (GTDB taxonomy): domain Bacteria; phylum Planctomycetota; class Phycisphaerae; order Sedimentisphaerales; family Anaerobacaceae; genus JAFGPS01. Next base: position 8,396 of record CAZFOQ010000063.1, read on the forward strand.
TCTTTCCTCTTCCCACTTCTGATAATCGTTCACCAAATCAGGCAACAAGTCGATAAGAAATTCCCTGCCGTTGTTAACAAGATATCTCTGATACAAAGCATGAGCAATCCAACTGCTGAATTTATGAAAGTGCGATTGTGGCCCTCCATTACGTCCGCGAAACCAAAACAGAATATATTCGTTGAGATATTGTTGATTTTTCAGCCAGCGCCCTTCATTAATATGATGGCCGAGTGCACAACTGATTGTATTATGGACACCAGCGTGACCTACCGGTGTAATAAACTCGGTCAGAACAAATCCATCAGGTGTTTGTTTGATGTGTTTCCGGTACGTCCACCAGCGATAGTAATATATTTGTTCGAAATCTTTATCCGGACATTCGAAAATCGGAATATTCTCTTTCATCCATGACCATGATTCGGAATTGGGGACATAGTTAATAACATCCTCATCTTCCATCCCGTTGAAATAATCTACATAGTGCTTAAAATCATCAGGATTTAATATCGACTGGTTTTGCAAGTCTGCTGCGGTTGTACAGCCACACAGCATCAGGTTCAGACTCACAAACACAAATGCAAACAGGATATTATTTTTGAATTGTTTTATCATATAGAATGATGTTATGTTTGACTTTTGCATTATATTCCTTTCGTTCTTATTGCGCAGCCATGAAATCTTTGATGTAATACACAGCTTCTTTAACAGGCTCATCGGCTTCCGGTTCGTCCCAGCCCGGCTTAAAATCGTTCCCGCTTTTGTATTCCTGGACATCATCCGTCAGCCGGTACTGCCCGGTTCGGAACACAATCCTCTCCGGCACGCCGGATTCGGTTGAAAAGTTCGTATCTTCGAGAATCGCTTTCCCGTCTAAGTTGATGGAAAACTGCCGCTTTTGTGCATCTAATCCAATCTCGAGACTATACCATTTCCCGGCGTCCAGCGTTGCTTTCGATAAGTATTCCGTCGTTCCGTTCTTCGCTAAAAACTTTCGATCCGCATCAATACGCGTTTGGACTAATCTTTCTCCCTTGGCCGAGACGATTTCGATATCAAGAAGTCCCGAAGAGGATTTGACATACAGATTGAAAGACAATCTCTGTTGATCGGCTTTATGAAAGACGCGCACAGCCTTGGCGTAATCATACGGATCGGTGTCTTTGAGCATCATGCTCTTTTCGCCGTCGCTTGGAAAATCCACGATCTCCACGGGACACCAGCGGGGGGTATAGATATTCCAATCTTTAATAACACCGCCCGCTTCCATATCGCTAAAATTATCCCGGACGGGACCGTCCACCTGCCATCTGACCGGAACCGGGATCCGGGAAGTCCAGATATCTTCTTTGCTGACCGAATAGACGACCCATAAATCGTTGCCGGGCGGATTGCCGTTGCCTTCGATGATGCCGCGGACATATTGCGGTCCCGGCCGTTTTTCACGTCCCCAAAAACGCTTGGGCGGCACTTCGCTGTGGACATTCACGAGATTGTCAAACACAATGCCGTCGTCACCTGTGGCAACACATAACGGGTGCCGTGCGGCACTATTTGTCGGATTATACACCAGGGCGTATTGCCCGTCGTCCAATCTTTGGGCCCAGATTTTTGCTCCGCTGTAGGTGAGCGTATTGCATCGAACGAGCGGGGACCAGGTCTGGCCCTGATCTTTTGTGATCGTCACGAGGCGGTCTTTGAAAAAGCCAACCACAGTACCATCCGGTCGGGTGTAAAAACAAAATGCTTTGCCCGGTTCTTTCCTGTTGCGGTCCATCCTCCAGGGAACACGATAAAACTCATCCTTGTCTTTAGTGAGATAATCTTCCTCCCACCACTGCATTCGGCGGATTTTATCAGAGAGAAAAGCATCACAGGCTTCGACAAATCCCTTATCCGGCGAAGTTTTATAGAGCGGATATTTTACTTCACCTTCCCAGTTATCATTGACCCGGATAAAATAAATCGGCCCGAAGGAATGATCCTTATGTATCTCCCGGACGACGCGGCCGACGCCATATCCGTCGTTTGCTCCGTAATAAGCCATCGTTAAAAATCGGCCGTTTGGCGCAACATAAAATCCCATTCTTTGATGCATGAATTTGAACACGATCGAGGCATCTTCGTTCGCCGTGAAATAGATCGGGAAAAGAACCTGCGGCCTCGTCCAGTTTTTTCCGTCCTTGGACCGTGACAACATCGTAACACCGGGGGGGATATGCTCGCCGGTAGGATTGGTCATATACTGACAGTAAAATTGGCCGTTAAAATACGCCAGCATGGGAGCATGGCTATATGTCCATCCCAGGCCGTCCGAGAGTTCCGGGTGCGTACGGTTCGCCCGCATGATTTGATAGTTCTGGACGCCGATAACCACCTGCATCTGTCCATCATGATAGCCGTCCTTATAACCACTATTTGATGTGTTCACTTTGCCGATATACCGCACCGGCTCACTTTCCTGCCTCTCAACAGCTTGAAGCATTACCGCGAACAGAGAAATTAAAAGAATCGAGCATAAAAGCTGACCGGCCTCCGCGTCTCTCGTCGCGAGTCGAGGCGGCAGGTATCTACCTTCTATCTTTTTTGATCGTGGCTCTTTCACAATTACACTCCTTAGTGACTTCTTTATTATTTATGGTTTTGTTATAGAATGTTTCTACTGTGCTATTTTTCTGGAAAAGACTGAAATTTTTGAACACTTATTCTATCCGGCGTATCCTTAATGCCATATAATGTCTGGCGGGCAATTCTACTTTTGATCTATTTTTGTCAATATATTCGTAACGATCCAGTAGTTCCACTTCAAATATCTGTTCGACAGGCGTTATTTTCATATTCCATGTGTCGATTATATCGACTTTAAACCGCATTCCGGATTTCAGTGCTTCATCCGGCAATCTGAATTCCCATTCGCTCACCGGTTCAGTCCCAAAATAAATAAGGTAATATTGGGCATGTTTACCAGCCATGTTTTTTACAAAATATTGATCTATCGGATTCAGTCCCTCCTTGGGTCCATTCTCGACAATTTTTCTTAAGAAAGCGATTCTTGCCGGACTTTCCCTGACAAGTTCACCGCCTGTAGAAATCCAGCCGTCACCGAACGGCTGCCCCTTTGATGTCTCTCCATGCGTGGCGTAAGCTCCGCCGACATAAGCATTCCAGAAGCGAAAAACCATCTCCTCTCCGGATAACTGTCCCCAGCGGCTGTCAATATTGCCTTCATAATTGATCTCGTCATGGACAATCGGCTTACGATAAATATCCCTCAACATTGGGGATATTCCAAATGAGCGTACCGCCATATAATATTGCAGGCTGACATGTGTCACCCAGGGTTTGGTATAATTATAAATTCGTCCGGCATTATGGATGGAGCGCAAGTGCTGGTAAGGATCCTTCGCCTGGACAATTTGAAACAGGCGGTCCCAGTCGGCATCGGTTAAATGCCGCATAAAACTATTCTCGTTGGCAAGAGACCACCAGATATTGCGAAAAGCGGCAAAACGGGCGACGACATAACGCACGAAGCGGTCATTGGTTTCGGGATCCATAATATCAAATCCCCATTTACCACCATCGTACGGCCGAAACAGTATGAGGTCCGCCTCAATCCCAATGTCTCGAAGTTGTAATACACATTGCTCCAACCGTTGGAAATATACAGGATTGAACCGGGAGAAGTCCCAGTTTTCTTTTGAACTGCCTTCGAACGGGAAACAATCCAGGGCATTTGGCCCCTCGACGTACTCCCGCCGCCATGGCGGAACAGCGAGAAAGCGAGCTTTATTAAAGGGTGAATTGATTAAGTTTTGAATAGTCTGCTGTTTCTTTTCCTGTGATTGAAACGGCCATTCATAAATCGTCGTGCCAAACAAAAAGAACGGCGTCCCATCTTCGTAAGCAAAATGATACTGATTTCTCACCCGCACAGGACCATGATTGTCCGGCGAAGGAGCGGTGCATACAAACTGTCCTTCCTTGCCATCCAGTGCATTGCGGTTACTTTTGGTCCTATAGGTCCAGGTACCCTCGGCATCCGGCATGAAGCGGATTTTATAAGTTCCGTTGCCATCGTAAAAACCATCCGGCTCATGGATTCGATCACCATTTTTAAAGACGGCACTGAATTCAATTCCAATAAACGGATTGCCGTCTGTAGGCCCGGGAAGTGATACTTCATAAAAATCCCATTTCTCGACTTTTTTTTCCTGTGCCGGAAGTAAATTGCACAACAATAAAATAGCAAATGCGATTAAAGTTAATTTGCTCATAAAAACACTCCTTACATTTGAATATATTGCAATTATTCCATCTTAGATACACTCAAATCTACATTTTAAATTAATTCTCATATATGTTCAAATGGAACTTTAGAAATATTTTTTATTGCTGCATAGCTCCACTCAAGGTCAAGGATGAGTATAGTTTTGGGTGGGGCAAGTTGGGATTGGCCGGGTAATGCCGAGTAACACTAACCGATAAGCAAGCCATAAATCATCAACTACTAATACTAAGCCCCAAGAAATAAGAAGACCAGAGGATACAAAGAACTAAAAGCAGTTGGAAATTGAGAATACAATTATGATGTCAGTTAACGGTTTTTAAGGCTGGTCTGGTAAAGACAGCGGCGCTGAGCGTTTAGAACCATCGCTGTTTGTGTCATAATCGAAGCCCAGTTTGGAAGGCAATAGGCCGGCATTTGTCTGGCCGCCAAGCAATCTATCATGCTCAGCTTCAAGAGCCATGATATCTTTTCCCTCAATGGCCCTTCTTATAGTGGATTGCTGTTGGCCTAAAATCCTGCTGATACACTTATCTTCTGTTTCAACCAGGACTGTAACCAAATGCTGCCGCTGGATATTATTTAGGTTTTTGCCCTTGATATACCGCTGTATAGCATAAGAATACAACTGTGCAAATCGCCTGACAACGGTGGGATTGCCTGTACCTGCAGGCGTCGTGCCAGTCAGAGATACCGAAGGCAAAGTCATTTTGCTTTCGATCAATTTTAAGATGGCACTATCTAATAGCTCGTATTTCACTGTCCAGTCGGCATATCTTTTGATTCGTAAATCAGTTATTTGCAGAAGTAACTCTTCTGCCTGCGAGATCTTCAAATCTGCTGCAAATTTGGCGATCAGACCTAATATCTCAGGACTGCTGCTATCAACTAACTCTTTTAGCTGTTCTGTAATCTTCTGTGCCAGCCTGAGATTTGGCGTTTCCGTAGAATTTAATTGTTTTAAAATACCGATATTGGTAAGAGAATGGACCGCCCAGTAGCGAACAGCCATATTCTCATCCTTTAGCTTATCCATTACTAAATCTGCCTGACGCAGATCATGCAGACCGTCTATCAGAATAAGCAAATTTACAACGACTCTTGTTTGTCTGGCTTGTGGTCTTAATATCAGGGCCTGCTGAAAAGCCTGAGAGATGTATTTATGGGCAGATTCAGAAAACTGGTTGGCATATTGACCTTGAGTATCCTGAGTGCTCCTCTGCCTGCTTAGGATTATCGTACGGAGTTTTGCTATGGAAGTAAAATCTTTAGTTGTAAGAAAATCTCCCACTGCATCCGCCAAAAAATCATCAATAACTTTCAGGTCCTGGTCGTTCAGCACAATCTTATCGCGTACTCGATCAATGTTGATTGTGCTGGCAGCCATCAGGCTTGAGTTTGCCGTTGTGATAGTTAATGCCATTATAACAACAAAAAACGCCCATTTTATCTTCATTTTGTAAATACCCTAAGAAACTTTAGGTCCTGGATCATACAATCCCTTGTTAGAGTCTGTTTTCAATATTACGTAGCTTAACTTCTCAACCGGCTTTTGTCAAGTTAATTTGGTTCCTGAATGACGGAGTAGAAACCGGGGCTTTTAGCGTTTGTTGATTTCCTTTTAACTTCCGTGGAAAATTTGATACAATCCAGATGATAGTCAGTATATTCATCTGAGTATACGTTTATTGTTAAAGATGTTTTATATGTGACGAGAATGACGGAACTACCTTCAAAACTTGTTCGCATCGACCCTCTTCGCTTGCATCTGGAACGTCGAGGCCGGATGGTAACCGATGCAACCATCTTCGCTTCAGAAGCTGTTAATCTTGAGCCGGATGCGGTTCGTCAGCTTTGCGACGCTGCTTCTCTGCCACCGGCTAAAAAAGTCCTTGCCACGGCCGATATCCATGTTGGCTTCGGCGTACCTATCGGGGCAGTCCTGGGACTCGATGGGGCAATTATGCCTCCTGCTGTCGGATACGATATCAATTGCGGGATGCGACTGTTGCGGACACCTTTTTCCAAAGGCCAGATCGATACGGATAAAATCGCCGCGAGTATCGCCCGTGATATCCCGCTCGGCGAGGGCAGGGAAAATGTGCATTTGGATCGGGCGGGACTCGAAGCGGTTGTCTATCAGGGCGCTGCGGGAATTTCAGCCCTTGCACAAAAAACAAGTCACCGGGCCTGGGAGGCGTTCGACCCGGACCAGTTTACCGAGGACCTCAAAAGAATCGAGGACAACGGTCGGCTTGCAGGCGAAATGGGGGCGGTTCCGAAAGCAGCCGTGCAAAAAGGCATCAACCAGCTTGGCACGCTCGGCGGCGGAAATCATTTTATTGAAATTCAATATGTTCAGGAAATTTTCGACGATGGTTTAGCGAAAAGCTTCGGGCTTTCCAAAGACCAGCTCGTCGTGATGATTCACTCCGGCTCGCGCCGATTCGGATATGAAGTTGCCGATCATTATATGAGCGTCGCCGCCCAGAGGCCGGAAAACGCCGAGCGCAGAAAGATGCTCGCGTATCTTCCGATCGATAGCGGCGCCGGCAAAAGTTATATCGCCGCAATGGCCGCTGCGGCAAATTTCGCCTATGCCAACCGCCACATCATGGCTCTGCTGGTCCGGCGGTGTTTCAACAGGATGTTCGGCCCGACGCCTCTGGACCTGGTGTATGATGTCACTCACAATATGGCCAAGCTCGAAACGCACGGCGGGGACAATCTTTGGATTCATCGCAAAGGCGCCACACGCGCGTTCGGGCCGGCGCAAATGGTCTCCGGCCTTTTTGCGCGGACCGGCCAGCCGATTATCACGCCCGGCTCGATGGGCACGGCCAGTTTCCTGCTGGTCGGAACCGGCGATTCGGAAGAATCTTTAAATTCGGTCAACCACGGTGCCGGCAGGGTAATGAGTCGCACTGCCGCTCGGGGAAAATCCCGCCGGGGCAAAATGACGACGCAGGCCTTGATTACCGACGACCAGTTCAAACGCAGTATGAAAGGGATCAAGCTGATTGCCGGTGACAGGCGCAGAATCAAGGAAGAAGCACCGGATGCCTACAAAGACATCGAAGAGGTCGTCCGGATAGTAATCGAATGCGGCTGGGCCAAAGCTGTCGCCCGAATGATTCCCTTAGCCGTGCTCAAAGGCTAAGAATACATCACGAGTCCTGTCCCGGATGGTGTCCTTCTCAAGTCAAGGGCTCAATCTCAGTAGTCTCTAAAATTTCTCATCCACTCCGGCCAGTCTTCGCTTTCGACACCGCCGGCTGTGGTCCACAAGCCCGCCTGGTCAAAGTTGCGGTGCCACTTCAAAGTCCACAATTCTTTGATCCCTGCTTTTCTGACCGACCAATCCATAAACAGCATATTTATCACTCCCTCGTGTAGATCGATGCAGAAGATAAGCATTGCAACCGGGCCTTTTCCACCACGCAGAACTCATGCAGTTACCCAACATGAACTGTGGTATCGCTACGTGCCTGAATCGGGCAATTGGTACGGCGGGACTCTCACTTGCTGGATTGCGGCCTTGTCGGCTGCTTGCTGTCCCTAGTTTTCTCATGGAGGCTCTTGAAATCCCCAAATGGCTTCTCTTAGTCTTGCCATATCCTGATTGCCGGGTTGTTCGTCATATAATCCCTGCCAATGGTTATAGGGACCATCACGGCTCAGCTTGTTCGTACGCGGATCTTTCCACTTCCAGTATTCAATATGGCCATCGACAAAAGAAAGACAGGTGCCGTTGCTATGATGGACGGGCGGATAGTCAAATTGTGCCCAGCACTCCTTTGGAATATTAATAACTTGGTGTCCAAAATAAGGGTCCGGGTAATGTCCACGGCTTCTTCCTAAATCAAAAAATAGCATGCGCCCGTTGGGTTGCTTAATTTTATAAATAGTTGTTATATATTTATCTTGGTTTTTTAAGGCTGAGATATCGTGTTTGATTCGTAGGCCGGCCGAGAGTCTATAGCATACATTCGATCCGCGATCCAGACGGAGGGTTCTGGGCGTTGCCGGACAGGAGTAGGTCTTCATGGATTTGATATAGGGCCAAAGGAATCCTTCTTCAACATGATATTCATAGTCGCTATTTACCCAAATTAATTTGTGTGCCCATGATTTAGTGTCATTTGAGGGAGGTTCTGGATATTGATGATAAATCACTACAATACAACCATCATGCTCTTCAGCATAGGACCACCAGGCGAGATGCAGTTGTCGCAGGTTTGCCGTACACACGGTCCGTTGGCCCTGTTCCCGGGCAGAATGCAAGCAGGGGAGGAGAATCGCTATCAGCACGACAATTACAGATATAACAACTAGAAGTTCAATAAGGGTAAATCCTGTTTTTCTTAGCATCACAGTTTCCTTCTGGTTCGAAGGTTCATCCAAACCGACGTTTCAGCTTCCACTGGTGTATTCCGCTTTTAAACTGTTTTCTTCCAGCCAATGGATAGTCGTTGAAGCCAGGCTGTAGTTTCCTGACTAATTTAGCCCGAATATATGATGCTGTCAATGCAGGGCGCTTTGCGGCAGGTAAAAGTTGCCCGGCCCAATACCGGCTGGATATGGCTCGCCGGTTTCCGGTTTCCATATTACTCTCATCGTCAATGTATCGGAGGAAGAATATTTCTCGACATGCCCGTCTGCATAGCCGGCCTGCAGCTTGATTTCCGGCTTGCCTGATCCGGCTCTACTTTTGCGATCAGACCAATAAGCCGAGGAAAGCAGAGTCCCTTCTGTGATTGAAGCTGCCGCGAACTTCTCGCAACTGCCGAAGCAACTTGGGCTTCGATAATGGTCGTATCCAAAGTAATCACTGACAAGCAGTTTGCTCTGCCTTCGGCCGGCCGCCGTATCTCTCGGTCCATGGAAAAGAAAGTCCCTCTCTTCGAGATATCCCGTATAGTTCCAATAAAAGCAATACGTCCCGCTGAGAGGATCTTCCACCGGATCTGTTTCCGGATTATCCCACTCGTCGCCGGCGTCCCATGCCTCCTGAAGGTACTTGTACCTTTGAGGTGCATTAGGACAATACATGATCTCGGCGTCTTTGATATATTTCCGCAGGTAAGCACTCATGGAACGATGCATGCGGGGGCTGCGCGCACGATAACCAGTCAACATCATCGGTTCCTGCCAATTCCAGTACAACTTATAATCCCCGATTGTCGCAACCGATTCGGGATAGTGCTCATCATTATCCGCAGCGAACAGGCTCACTGCCGTAACAATTTGCCGCTGGTTGTTTGTGCCAATGACCATCCGTGCCTGGTCCCGGACCTTGCCCAGCGCCGGCAGTAAAATACCTGTCAAGGCCGAGACTACGGCAATCACCACCAATAGCTCAATCAAAGTGAACGCTCTGCGCGACTTTAGTCTGGCACGACATCTCCCAGCTTGGGAGTCAACCGATTCTAGCGCTGTTTCTGCGCACATTTCGACTCCACATTCGCATATATGACTGTGTTCGTATGATATCGATTATTCAATTGAATATCAACAAAATCTTTTTAAAGAGACTCCTACCTGTTCGGCGGCTAATAAGCCCTCCGTTCATCGGACCATGCCGTCTCATTAAGGTAGAAATCGCGAGCCTTGACTCGGAAAATATGGCCTTGTTCACCCCGGCCAACCTGAACGCTGTATTCGTGTGAGCTTTGCCAGCCGCTGCTGAAGCCGGACTCCGTGGTACATTCGAAGAAATACTCCACCAATCCGCTGGCATCTGTTGCCTCCACTGCCGTCATCTGAACCCAGAAATCAAATGTTCCACCTCCTATATTGATTTCTCGCGGCGCGCCGCCCGGCGCCCACTGAGCCGGATTCGGTATGGGAGGAGTTCTATCCTCTCCCACAGGCGGCCAGTTCAATGGCGGCATACTGGCTTGGCACGTGCCGCCATAGGCTCCCATGTTAATGCATCGATTTATGCCGTATATATTATTAGGATCACGCGGCACGCTCATCAGCTCTTCACTTAACGGCGAACACGGATCGCCTGCATCGATACATCGACTCGTCACATCATCCCATGTCCATGACTGATTATTCGTATTCCATCGCCAGCCTTCGCTCTTCAAGTGGTAATCTCCGCTGGCCGCATCGACGAACAACGGATTGATGTTTATATTCCCTTCGCCCTCGATTCCATTTTCAATACAGCTATATCGAGCCTCGCACTGGAACAAGTCCCCATCACTGTTGTTCCAAAGGATGCAGTTCCTTATATCAGGATTCGAATTTTCATAAGCCGCTATGCCGAAATCATTATCCGCGATTGTGACATTGTGAATCTTCGGGCTGCTAAAGTTGAGAGATATAGCAATATTACTCTTTCTGATAACAAAATTCTTCAATAAACTGCCTCGCCCCTCGCCTGTATGGAAGGTCACAGCGTCCTGGTCGCCTGTGCTCTCTGTTGACGGAGCCTCGATCACTGCCGTCCCTTCGGTACCTGTAACTGTTATTGCCTTACCCCTAAAATCGATATTTCCGTAAACACCAGGCCGGACCAGAACGGTATATCCATCTTTTGTGATATCAATGGCTTCCTGGATAGTATCAAATGGGCGGTATTTGGATCCGTCCTCCTCAAGGTTATCGATTTCAAGAGCGCGTCGCTGCTGTATAATTGAGGGGGCATCATCATCGACATAGACATTGCCCTGGAACTCATAGGCACCCATATCCAATAAACTGCCTACGATACGCGGATTACCGTCGTGGTCCCTTTCATTTGGTTCTGCTACATAATTCGGATCACCTGCATCGACGCATAGTGACATGGGAGATAAATGCAGGTCGTCGTCTTCGTTGTCGGGGATATGGTCCGGCCCCGATTGATCCACAAACAGTGGATCCACATCGATATTCCCTTCGCCGGGCCAGCCGTGCTGGATGTTGCTGTAGGAGACATTGATTATTGTGTTGCCTTCTTTCCATATCGAATTAACGCCATTCCAACAGATACAGTTGATTATTTCTACAGTGTCCCGAATCCAAATTGAAGACTGAAACATCATGCAATCTCCGATTTCGGCCGAGTTCCGGGTGAGTGTACAGTTGATAAGATATGCCTGACTATTATTGATAAAGAGCGCACCGCCGTTGAGCAGCGCCCGGTTTCCGTTAAATATACAGTTCATCAGAGTTAAATCGCTTCTGCCGCAAGAGTACATCCCGGCACCATCCTGAGCCGAAAAGTTGTCGGTGAATACACAGTTTATGAGGGTTGGACTACTAGTGGCGTTATACATCCCACCACCTCTATTACCTTCTCCTTCTCTTACTCCTCTTAAGTTGTTCGCATTTCTGATGAATTTACAATTAATTATGACTGGTTTTGTGCCGTAGTTACACATGCCGGCGCCCAAACTTGCCGTGTTCTCAATGAACGTACAATTGGTAATGTCCGGTTCGCCTGGATAGTTGGGTTTCCCGCTGGAGTTGCTCGAAGCGAGGAATGGGAAGATTGTATGTTCGTCTCCGCTGAATACTCCACCTCCTCTATCTGATGCCGAGTTATTAATAAACGTGCAGTTATCTATAGTCGGTTCGCTGCCGGTAGATATTCCACCACCATCTTCGGCATAATTTTCCATGAATGTGCAATTGGTCAGGATTAGCTCATCACCGGATATTCCGCCGCCATTATCTCCAGCTTTGTTCCTTGCAAAAGTGCAGTTGATTAGATTTAGCTCACCACCGGAGTCGTATATCCCGCCACCACTACTCCCACTTCCCAAGGCGCAATTTTCTGTAAAAGTACAGTTAGCCAGACTTAGCTCACCATCGCCATCATACATTCCACCCCCGTTAGAATAAGCAAAATTTCTTGTTAAAATACAGTTAACCAGGCTTAATTGCCCCTCAGGATTGTAAATCCCACCACCTTTATTTTCCGGAATGTCAGAAACTGATCGACCTCCTAATACTTTGTTGGCAGTGCCTCCGGTAATTATCAATCCATCAAGGACGACTCTTCCGGAACAGGTCACGACATGGAAGCTGTTTTCGGCTCTTGTAGGCTCGTTACCCAAATCTTCAGGATTGTTTACATCGACATCATTGCGATTCAAATCCCCGCTTAATATCGTCGTGTATGCTTCGATGTCCCTGGCATCTGGTTCCGGTTCGCTAAAGCCGGCAAATCCACCTTTGAGAGTTACGCCATCAATGAGCTGAAATGACGCCTCTCGAATACCAAGATAATAAGCATTAGGGTCTGGTGTAAATCCAAGATCCGGCGTATAAATGCCCTGAGCCAAATGGATCTCCACCGGCTTTTCAGTGAAGTTTGCATCGGCCAGAGCATCCTGAAGGCATTGGTAGGCGTCAGTCCAGCTTGTGCCGTCATTGGCTCCGGAAGAATTATCATCAACATAGATAATCTTTCCTGCGGCGGTTGTAGCGCCACCCAGTACCACGAAAAATACCGATATTGTTAGTATTGTTAAAAAATTCTTTTTAGCCATTTTGTATCTTCCTTCCGCCAAATACAATTCACCAACGATTGTTTATCAATTTTACAAGCCATAGCATACCCGAAGGTTTCTGCTGGGAGCTCCGATAGCTCGCGGCCCTCGGCGGAGCAAATTCATTGCCGATATCATCTATGTCCTGAAGGTAAGAGAATCTCAGTTCGCCTTGACCGCCGTTGTCCGTTGAAAATGTAATCTTCTCGATGACATCGGTTTCCATGTCGATGGTATAAACCAGTATGACTCGCTCAGCCGTTAAGACTACTTCTGTTTTATTGCCCGGGATATTTTTGGTTTCGAACCGAATCTGTTTTTCAGCCGCATCCCGGCGGACCGTATCGATCGTATGCAATCCCATCCAGGGCCGGCTCAGACCCTCAAAGAAACTCCCGCCTTCGTAGCTTGCAATTGCTTCTCCACTACTATCACACACGCGTGCTCCTGCCGGCGTATCCACAATCTTTGAGCTGTCCCCGAGCTGCAATTTTAACCAGGGGCTATATAGCCTGTTTGCAGCATATATAAACGGCATCCGCCCGGTTCCTGAGACAACGTGGCCGTTGATTTGGCCGGTGATTTTGAAATATGTCCAGCCCCGCTTGTGCATCCGGTCTCGATTGTCAACGATTCTGGCGCTTTGAGGCCAATTGGACTGGAAATACTCCTCTTCCAGAACATTGAAGTGACGGTCGATCCTCCAGATTCTGTCACCATAACCGGCAGTACGTCTCGTGATCACCAGCAATCCCTTTCTTTTACTGGAAACATATTCCATATCCGCTTTTTGACCTTCTATGCTGGAGATGAACCGGCTCAAATCCTCGCTGTCGGTGGGCAGTCTGGCAACGGACAATTCGGGACTGGTCATGCGAGCATTGTTCATGAACACGGTGTTGTTGTCGTAATAATAATTGACACGCTGATTTTGCAGGTACTGACAGTATGAGTTTTCGCCGGAAGCACTAAATTTCAGCAGACGCATCATAACAGGCCCGCCGGCACCTTCAGGAAAGAAGTACCAGCATTGCTCCGTATCCATGCTCGCTTCGGTCTTGTTTGGTGCATTGATGAGAGTCTGTGTCCTGGAAGTTTGCGGCCCATTATCGATCTTAGCCGTTCCAGGTGCTACCATTACAGTGCCTCCGGCAATAACTCCGGCAGTAACCAACGAAACGACCGCTGTCTTGCTTGTTGCAATCGCCGCTAAAGTAGCTGCCGCACCAACCTTGAGGGTAGCTGCCGTCACAGATATGTTCGCAGCGGTCGCCTCCGTTGTGGCCGTGAGCTTGCCGAATAATACCAAAGCCGTGAGTAAGTACCCCTTGCCGAGCCCGTGACGGGACAGTTTTTTGGTTAAGGCCTTCTTAGCTCGATAGAATAGTGATTGGGCACCGAATTCCGTACATCCGACCAACTTGGCAATTTCCGAATACGGCATTCCTCTGTAACAGCGCATGATCAGTACGGCCCTGTGACGGGGCGCCAATTCGCGCATCGACCTGAGGACAATTTGTTTCAATTCCTGGTTAACCATATCGGCCAAGGCGCTTTGACTGTCCTTTTCCACAAGCTCACTTCCGATCTCAGACAGAGAAATCGTCCTGTGCCGCCACTGCCGGCCATAGTGACTGCGAACCTTATTGAAGGCAATACCGTCCAACCAGGCCCAGAACCTCTCGGCTTTCTTTAGTTTGTTGAATACCTTAAACATTTCCAGAATGCTCTCCTGTACAATATCCTGTGTCAAATCTTCCTGTAACGTAAGACGCATTACGTACTCACGTAAATGTACTCTCGCCGCCTCAGCCAGGCGATTCAGACATTCCTTGTCACCAAGCTGTGCCTGCTTTACCAATTCAGCGTGCTCTTCGTGGTTAATCATTTATCTCTATTAGTAAGTTCAACAAAACCGCAAAATCTGACGCTATTTCTTGAGTATTTTTTATGTTTTTTGCTGATTATCGTGAAATTCAGCCGAAATCCGCATTAAAACTCCTGTGGCCCTTACCGAGAGTTCAACCTTTGAATAACAGAACCAATATTTTTTTCAGACATGATGGGGCTCGCCAATATGATTATCTGTGATGATTATAACACAATCGGCAGTGATGATTCAACTATTTTTCCCAGATAAATGCTTCACAATTTAATTCACTTTTCTTGATGTCTACAATATTTCCTAAAACATCTTGAATTAATTAGTATGTTATTAATCTTCCCGGTTATTTTTGTTTTTCTTTCCAGGTATTTATAACGTCACTGAATTTTTCATCAATATGTTGAATGTACCATTCATCAATTATCGATCTTTTAAAACGCCACTCTTTTCCTAATTTAGCCGCAGGTATTTTCTTCTCCTGGGCCCACGTATAAATCGTTTGAGGTTTTAACCTAAGGTAAGCTGCTACCTCTTCCAATGTCATTATGTCATTATCCACTAATCTCAACCTTCCTCGTTTAATTCTTCTTTGTCTTGAGATGTAGAGTCTTTTTGTTGATTGCTTTGGCCGTTCGATTTATTTTCAGATGGAGTAACCAGATCAACGGCAGATTCAATAACTGCTAAATAGAAGTTTCCCTGGCGTTCTCTGAACAACTGAAATGGCAATTCTCTACTACCAATAAATGGCCTCAGATTCCAGGCTAATTGCATACCCACGAAATCCAGGATTAAAACCCAGAATCTAAAAACCATAACTCCAATCTTAGGATAGACTTTCTTTTTTTCACAGGAGAATTGCAAAGCATCTAAAATAGTTTTCATTCCGAAGAATCCCCTTGTGTCCTTTTAATATTGAATATTTTTATGCTGTCTTGCCGATGTCT
>CAZFOQ010000064.1:0-23885 GCA_964520535.1 uncultured Pirellulales bacterium
ATCGTGAATCATCTAAAATGACAAAGACTCAGATTCTTGACGAGTTTATTGCTGTGAGTGGATATCACCGCAAACATGCAATCCGCCTTCTTCTTGACAAAACTGACAATAGCGGCAATCGGAGCAATTCATGTGAAGTTCGCCAAAGTCGGCGGATTTACGATGAAGCCGTTAAGGAAGCTCTCATTGTAACATGGGAGGCGGCAGATCGAATCTGCGGTAAGCGTTTAAAAGCGGTATTGCCTAACCTTGTTGATGCAATGGAACGCCATGGCCACATAAATCTCGATCCGGAAGTTCACAAGCAACTGCTTAAAGTCAGTGCATCAACCATTGATCGATTGTTGTCTCCAATTCGCAATCGATCACAATCACGAAGAAAAAGACGTCGATCTAAAAAGATTAGCACACAAATTCCTGTCCGTACGTTCGCGGACTGGGATGGTCCGAATCCAGGTTACTTAGAGATTGATTTCGTTGTTCACTGTGGGGGATTTGTGGCTGGATCTTTTATACACACCCTTGTCACTACTGATGTTAGTTCAGGCTGGACGGAGTTTTTACCTCTTCTTGCTAGAGAGCAGTCCCTTGTTGTCGAAGGACTTGATGCAATTTTTCAACAGATTCCATTTCCGGTATTAGGAATTGATTCTGATAATGATAGTGCGTTTATCAATGATACCCTGTTGGCATTCTGCCAAAAGCATCATATTGAGTTCACACGCTCTCGTGCGTATCATAAAAATGACCAAGCATGGGTAGAGCAAAAGAATGGAGCTGTGATTCGACGCATGGTAGGACACGAAAGGTTTTCGGGGGTTGTTGCAGGTCAAGCCCTTGCTCATCTTTATCAAGCGGCCCGTCTCTATGTGAATTACTTTCAGCCATCATTCAAACTACGCAAAAAAATTCGAAATGGAGCCAAGGTTAAACGGACCTATTACCCGCCAGCAACTCCCTGTGACCGGCTGTTAAAGCATCCGGCTGTAGATGAACAAATCAAAGAGAAACTTCGATTGCAGCGTAAACAGCTTGATCCGGTAGAACTGTTGCATCGTATCCGTCAAGGCCAATCAGCCTTGAGTGCTCTTACATCGACTGATCATGTTACAAAAGGACCGGGACGGGAGAGCCTTGAGCAATTCCTGACTCAGTTACCCCGGTTGTGGCGGGAGGGTGAAGTTCGACCAACCCATCGAATCAAATCTTCAAAACCCCGGCATTGGCGCACGCACAAAGACGCTTTCGAAGGTGTCTGGTACGAAGTACTTGATTGGCTGCAGCAGGAACCGGATGTAATCGCAAAAAGCTTGCTGAAACGGCTACAATATAAATACCCCGGGCGTTTTGCTGATGGCCAGCTCAGGACCTTGCAACGGCGCATCAAAGAATGGCGAAAAATTATGGCCAGAGAACTGGTATATGCATGCATGGAGCAATAAAATTATTAGGCGGCCTGAAATGTCCGATTATCTGGCCCCATGGGGCCAGGCTTAGAATTGACAGGATTAACTGTAATACTTATAGTAACATTCATAGTTGAGGCAACGGGAACGGTAAGAATAATTGTCGCTGATCAAAGCTCTAAGTACATATATATCTGCATGTTATGCCAGCAGATACAACAATAGTGAAAAACTCCTTCCACCTTGATGCGCCAATCAAGCCGATATGCTGCGTGGACTACCTCTATGTGGTTTATAGCAGTCTCTACAACTATGCTCTGTTTCTTTTTGCCCTACTACTTGATGTCTTACTTGCCGAACAAGTGCACAAAATATTTTAACAACTTAGCCGGTTGATAAAATAATATAGTCGGAATAGCTATAGTTATTCATGATGTTTTGTAGTTGAGATCGCTAAAGCCAAATGTTAAGAACACATGCTGCATTTTTTTCGCTGCTTCGCTCTATTGTTGAAATAGTAATCATCAGCGGCTACTGGACATGTAAGAAGGGACAACAACTTGTTCAGGACATTAATCGTATGGGATGGTTAGGATAAACCTCACATCTTTAATACATAGGAAACCTGCTACAAAGCTGTTTGACCTTATCCCTGATGTTGTCCCTGAAAGATTTTTTTATCTCGTATTCACTAATTGAGATTATGTTCACGGATTTCAATACCGCATCTATCAGTACCGATACTCTGTCCATTTCATCCGGGCCCATGCCCCTCTTCGTCACAATCGGCGTTCCCAAGCGAATGCCACTTGTCACTCTGGAACTTTTTGTATCAAAGGGAAGCCTGTTCATGTTGATGATGATGCCACAATCTTCGAGACACTTTTGTGCCGTCAGGCCCGTCAACGCTTCTCTGAAATTACTGATATCGATCAGGATCATATGGTTGTCTGTCCCGGCGGTTAACACATCATAGCCCAAATCCATAAGATTGCTGGAAAGCCTCTTTGCATTTTCGATAATTTTATATTGTCTGGTTCTGTATTCTTCGGAAAGTGTCTCCTTAAAGAATACCGCTTTAGCGGCCACATTATTCAAATAAGGGGTTCCCTGCACACCCGGGAATGTCGTCCTTTCAATATGTTTCCATAAGGGTATTTCTTTGCCGGCAACCTTGATTTTTCGGTCAAAGTCACTGCCTATCAATATCAGGCCGCCTCTGGGGCCTCCCGGTTTATATGTGCTTGTTGTTGTAAAATGTGCATAGTCTACAGGAGAAGGATGAGCACCGGCTATTACCAGTCCGGCGATGTGTGAAATGTCTGCCAATAGATATGCACCAACACTATCTGCAATATCTCTGAATTTTTCAAAATCTATCGTTCTGGAATATGCCGTTGCACCGCATATAATCAGCTTTGGTCTGACAGCCATCGCCCTGTCCCTGATAGCCTCATAATCCAGGAGAAAGGTGTCCTTATCAACATAATAATTCTCTACATCAAAAAATTTGCCGCTAAATGAAACACTTGCACCATGTGAGACATGTCCACCCTGGTCAAGGCCAAGACTCAATATCTTATCGCCTCTTTCGAGCGTTGCGGCAAGAACAATTTGGTTGGCGCTGGTACCGGAATGCGGTTGGACATTAGCATAATGTGCGCCAAAGGATTCTTTAGCCCTTGCTACTGCTAACCTCTCCACATCGTCAACAACCTCACAGCCGCCATGATATCTGGCGCCGGGGAAACCCTCCGTCGTTTTGTTTTGAATGACCGAACCAAGAGCGGCCAAAACGGCCCGAGAGCATTGATTCTCCGCGGCGATCAGCTGCAGGCTGTTTTGCAGCCTCTCGTACTCTTTCTTGATGAACTCGTAAATTTGTCCGTCTTGCTCTTTCAGAGCATTTAAAATACCTTCGTGATACTGACGCGAAGATATTTTTTCCAGTAAATCCAACACTTTCGAATCCTTTCTTCGGTTAGAATAAAACTATTTAATACTCCTGCTCACGATCCAAAACCAGGGCTAAAAAAACTTCTGATAATATCATTAAATGTTATATAGAGGAAAAGTACCAGTATTAGCGTCCAACCTGTGTATGCTATGACCGTCTGTACCCGCTCACTCAAAGCTGAACCCTTGATCTTTTCGACCAGCAAGAGCACAACCAAGCCTCCATCAAGAGGCGGCAAAGGCAAGAAATTAAAGACGGCAATTACCGCGCTTATAAGACCAAGAAAATACACATAGTAAACTATAGGCTGCTCAGACACAATGCGATAGCTGAATGTAATAATGCCCACAGGCCCCATAAGATTTTTAGGACTGACAAGCCCCCCGGCCAGACGCTTCAGTGTCACATAAGTTTGGGCGATAAACATAACAGTTCTTCTGCATCCCATAACTACTGCATTAATAGGGCCGCTGGCTTTGTAAGACCTCTTCAAATCCACAAATGGAATATCTTCAACAGGAAAAGATTTAACGGTAATAAAATCATTGCCCGCACCCACATCTAAAACTACATTTCCTGCTGTTTCCTGATCGAGACGCCAGTCAATCGTAATACGCTCACCGGGATATTTCTTAATTTCCCGGATTACATCATAGAAGCTGGAGATTGCTTCTCCGTCAACAGCCGTAATCCGGGCTCCGGATGGGATCTTCAGCCCTGGCGGACCTTGTTCTGTGGCGATGGTCTTGGCAACTACCGGATGCTCGGCATCGAGCGCAAGATTTATACCAATAATAACTCTATCGCTACCCTCCTCTTGCTCGGGTTTAACCGTAATGACAAGTGACTTTTCAATCCCGTTTGGATCAATACGCAGAACTTTCACCTGTAATTCTTTGTCCTTATAATCAGTAGCAATTTCACGGAGCTCCTTGTACGTGGGATTAATAATGTCACCAGCCGCAAGAATAATATCACCCGCTCTCAGATAAGTACCAGTATCACTCAGAGACGAATTCCGCTCGTTTGCAGTGGCGATTATCCGCAGGCGAGGAACCATAGAATAGATATGACGCAGTTCGGATTCAAACTGAATATCAGAATTAGAAGTATAATCCAAATATAATCGAGCATGTGATTCAATTGTCTCAGTTTCGCCGCCATCTCCGATTCGCTCAGCCGATAACGTTACCTCAGGCAAAAGAGCATTCTGGATGATATCGACTAACTCCCAGTGCCCCCGAATATCTCTATCATTAATGGACGTGATGCGGTCTCCCGGAAGCAAACCTGTTCTCAAATATAAATCATTGGCATCTTCATTTAAAAATTTCGCAACAGTCAAGCTTGGCGCCTTCAAAACTCCAAAAAGCCTCACCGGCTGACCCGGTAGCAGCTCGGCTACAAGTAATAAATCTTCTTCGGAGCCATCCGTGCGTCTGACTCTCATCGCGACTTTTTCATCCCTGCCGGACAATGCAGCGGCAATTCCGATATTGCTAAAGTCGAGATCTCCTTTTTTACCGGCAATTTCAATTATCTCATCGCCCGCCATCAAGCCTGCACGCGCCGCCGGGGAATCAGGCACTACCCCACCAACGACAGCCGGCCGCAATTCTATCCCGATAAGAAAAGTTATCATGAAAACAATAACGGCACTAACAACGTTGAAAACAACTCCCGCTGCTATAGTAGCCGCACGAATATGAACCGGCTTATTTGCATAGGAACGGGGGTCGTCATTGTTCTTGACCGGTCCGATGTCATCCTGGCCCAGCATTTTAACAAAACCACCGAACGGAATAAGACCGATGCGATATTCTGTTTCACTCGCCTGGCCTTTTCTGCCGATTGTGAAATTCATCGCACCTTCACCAGATTCATCACCTTCTTTAGGGAAAATCTCCGGTAATATCCTAAGCCGGTAGCCTTTTTCTGTTTTTCGAACACCTAACAGAATTGGCGGCATAAAAATTGAAAAAGCTTCAACCTTTATATTCGCTAATTTGGCAATAATGAAATGGCCGAACTCATGAACTAAAACTACAGCTCCGAATCCAAGCATAACCAGCAGCACATTACCAAAAGTGCCGATGTTTCGGACAATCAGAACTAAAATCACAACCAAAAAAACAACAAATAATGCTACACGAAAATATTTGTTGTACAACTCTTTAAGCTCAGACATTCAATAACCTCTCTTGAGAATCCCAAAAAATATAAAATACTTAGAAACTTACAACAGAAAATACTACTCTCAAATATTCGAAAACTACTGCTCTATATTTCGCCCCTCCATATTTCACAATGTTTTTGCACCCTCTGTCCTATGTTTTAAACTCCTTGCAACCTCTTTTCTGGCCCAGGTGTCTGCCTCGACAAGCTCTTCGAGAGACACACTTGTTTTTAAATTATGTTTATTCAAACAATGTTCGATTAGTTCAACTATGGTAACAAAATTAATTCTGCCTGCCAAGAATTCCTCGACAGCTGCTTCGTTCGCAGCGTTGAAAACAACTGCAGCCGTGCCACCTGTTCGCGCAACCTCAAAGCCTAATGCAAGCGCACGAAACACTTCCAGATTAGGTTTTTCAAATGTAAGGCTGCCTATTTGCTCAAGCCGGAGAGGCTTTGTAATTCCTGCTATGCGAGCAGGATAAGTCAAAGCATATTGAATCGGAAGACACATATCCGGCTCGCCGAGTTGCGCTATCACCGAGCCATCCACAAATTCGACCAGTGAATGCACTATTGACTCAGGGTGAATCAAGACCTCCATCTTTTCGACCGGCATATCAAAAAGCCAGCGGGCCTCAATCACCTCAAACGCCTTATTCATCATAGTCGCCGAGTCAACGGTGATTTTGGGCCCCATGTCCCAAACAGGATGTGCAAGAGCCTGCTCTAATGTTACATTCCGGATATCTTCAACAGTAGCTTCTCTAAAGGGTCCGCCCGAAGCCGTTAAAATAATTTTTTTAACTTCTTCTCGGCTGCCCGACTGCATTGCCTGGAAAACCGCCGAGTGTTCACTATCTACAGGCAAGATCGTACTGCCGTTTTCCTTGGCCTCCTTCATTAGCAGCTCACCTGCAATCACAAGCGGCTCCTTATTCGCAATAGCAAGCTGCTTACCATCCCTGGCAGCGGCAAGAATTGCAGGCAAACCAGCCGATCCGACAACGGCTGCAAGGACAATATCAACCTCTTCAAGCTGTGCAATTTCAATCAAACCGTCCGGCCCGGCTAATATCTCAATATCCAAATCGCCGACCAGTTCCCTAAGCTCCTTGTCATAATCAGGATTTGTAACAGCAGCAAATTTGGGCCTATACTTCTTGGCCTGTTCGGCTAAGAGCTGCACATTACTGTGAGCACTTAGTGCACTAATTCGGCACCGCGACCCGAGAGCATCGATTACTCGCAGCGCATTTTTACCAATCGATCCAGTCGAACCCAAAATGGCAATATTTTTAACCATAAATACAAATTCCCGTGATCAAACGCCACTGGATAAGTATATCTGATTTGAGATAGATAGCAAGAAAACTGTAGCAGGAATTGTATGTATTATCAGTGGATGACCTTATTGAGAGGATAGGTTATTATACCCGATGCGCCGGCACGTTTGAGAGCCGGAACCAAAGTGCGTTCGATTTTACCTTCTATAATTACCTCTATTGCTATATAATCCGTATCCGCCAGAGAGGAAATTGTCGGGCTTTTTTCAGCAGGCAGTATTTTCAGAATCGATTCCAAATCTTTCTTTTTTATGTTCATCTTCAACCCGACTTTGCTGCGAGCTTCGATTGCTGCGTTGAGTAGGATGGAGATATTTTCAATTTTCTCTCGCTTGAACTTATCGCTCCAGGCCTGCTTATTGGCAATAAGTCTTGTTGTAGAGCTTATTACCGTATCTATAATCCGAAGATTATTTGCCTGCAATGACGAACCTGTCTCGGTAAGTTCCACAATGGCATCTACCAGGCGAGCTTTAACCTCTGTAGTACCCCAACTGAATTCAACTTTTACATTGACATTCCTATCTGCGAAGTATTTCTTTGTTACGTTCACCAGTTCGGTTGCGATTATACCACCAGCCAAATCCTTCACATTTTTAACCTTCGATTCATCAGGTACGGCCAACACCCATCTGGCAGGTTTGCTTGTCGCTTTGCTGTACGCAAGTTCACAAATCTCAGTTATATCTGATCCGTTTTCCATTATCCAATCATGGCCGGTAATGCCGGCATCGAGGACACCATCTTCAACGTACCTGCTCATTTCCTGTGCCCGCAGCATGATAAGTTGGATTTGGCTGTCATCAATACGAGGTAAATAACTCCTTTTAGAATCGGCAATGTTGAAACCGGCTTTATCAAAAAGCTCTACCGTTGCCTTTTGCAAACTACCTGCTGGAATGCCTAATTTTAGTATCTTTTCTGTCATTGTTCTGTACATTGCCCTTTATATATTCATATTTTAGACTTTTCACTCCGAATTTTTCACTTCTTGGTTTTCTTTTTAGTCTTCGTAGTTTTTTTGCTCTTCTCTTTACGCATAGTCTTGGTTTTGGCCTTCTTTCTGCTCCGGGTTGTTTCACTTTCACGTCGCAGAAGGGCGTAAAACTCATATCCACTTTTTGCTGAAATTTGCTTGGCCAAAAAGCCTGATATCTGCTGCTCATCAGCATCGCCGTCAACTAAATCATAACTCCGAAGATATTTGATCATATTTTCGGTAAGAGGTATAGCATGGCCCTGCAGAGAAGTGAGCATACAATAATCGACTGCGAAACGGCTGGTGCCATCAATTTTCTCAAGGATTTGCCGGGCTGGACGTTTCCCGAGCTTTTTCAAAGCCTCGAGACTGACTTTATGATAGTCGTTGAATATAGCCTGAAGGACCTTGGTGATTATCGAAGCTATTTCCCTTGTCACAGGTGTATTCTCGCCCAGCACTTCAGTAATTTCTTCTAATCGAGAAACACGCAAATCGTTTAAGTCAACGAAATATTCAGAGAATCTTTTGATAGTAGATTCTGTCACTTTCTCGCTCATTTTTTCGCTAATAACAGAATAGACAACAGCATCCTCTACTGTTTCGTGGCTAATTTCCCGTACTTTTGGATATCTATGCCTTAACTTACGATACAAACTCTGTATTTTTTTAGAGTACTCCTTACTATTCTTCATATCAGCCTCTGACTGGATAGATGAACTGGAAAGACTGAGCAATTCAATATCTGACCAGTCGACCGTCCAACTATCTTATTATTCAGGCACCTCATGGTCCAATATGTCCTTTTTGTGCTCAATAGATGCCTGTTCTATCAGTTTGAGTATTTCAAGTGTCTTTTTGAATTTTTCATCCATGTAAAAACGTAAGACAGGGCAGAATTTGCTCTGCAGCTTATCAGCCAGCATAGATTGTATTCTACTTTTTGCATGTGTTATTGCAGTGAAAGTCTTATTCTGACTTGCCTGGTCCTTGCCAAAAATACTGACATATACATCGGCGCTTCGCAAATCAGTCGCCATTTCAACCCTCGTTACACTCACAAACCCTTCGATACGTGGGTCGTTAAGATGGTGGGAGATAGCGTCACTGACCGCTTCCTTTACCACACGAGCTACCTTTTCCTGCCTTCGAGTTGCCATTTTCGTGGGGTGTACAATTTTGAGATTATTCCACACAATATTCAACAGCCAGTTCAAAGAGTTCTGGCTATTTTAACAACTTCATAGAACTCAAGAACATCATCAATTTTAATATCGTCGAATCCTGCTACCTTAATTCCACATTCCAGGCCAGCCTTAACCTCACGAGCATCATTCTTGAAATGCTTAAGAGTTTCTATATTCAGATTGTCTTTGAGCACAATATTGTCACGTACCAGACGCACTTTTGCATTCTTGACCACGAGTCCGCTGCTGACATAGCAGCCAGCTACCGTACCAACCCGTGAAATTTTAAACTTAACCCTAACAACCGCTCTTCCAAGACTATTTTCCTGTTCTTCCGGTTCGAGCAGGCCAGCCATTGATTTTTGTAAATCTTCGGTTATACGATAGATAACATTGTAAAGTCGTATCTCGACGCCTTTGGTTTCTGCAATTTTGGCAGCATGCTCCTCGCTGACAACATTAAAGCCTATGATTATAGCATTCGATGCCTCAGCAAGCACAATATCACCCTCGGTAATCCCACCCGGAGCTGCATGCAAAATATTAATTCTCACTTCCGGGATGCTTAAATCAGATAGGTATTTCCTCAAAACATCAACCGAACCCTGCACATCGGCTCGGATGATAAGATTTAACGTTTCTGTTTTACCCGCTTCGATCTGGCTGAATAAATTATCCAGGGTTACCTGAGTTCTTTCGGCCAGAGAATGCTCTCTGCTGCGTATTTGGTTTTCCTCGGCAGCGGACTTGGCCCTGTTAATGTCATCCAGACAATAAAATCTGTCGCCTGCCTGAGGTATATCATTCAGTCCGGTTATTTCCACCGGCATAGAGATAGTAGCTGCCTTTATATTCTTGCCGTAACTGTTTCTCAACATCTTTACTCTGCCGTAAGTACTTCCTGCCAATACTACATCGCCTTTTTGTAACTGGCCTTCCTTAACTAACAGAGTCGCCACGGGCCCACGTCTTGCTGACATGCTCGCCTCAATGACCCATCCTGTTGCAGGGATCGTATTATCAGCCTTAAGTTCAAGCAACTCAGCTATATAGTCAAGAGATTCAAGTAAATCACTAATGCCTTCACCTGTAACAGCGCTGGTTTTGACTACTTCGGTCTGACCTCCCCATTCTGCAGGTGTCAGCTCCTGCTCTGCTAACTGAGCATAAACACGGTTTATATCACAGCCAGGCAAATCTATTTTATTCAATGCCACAATAATTGGCACGTCCGCTGCTTTGCTGTGGGCTATTGCTTCAATGGTCTGTGGCATCACTCCATCGTCTGCTGCAACTACCAGTACCACGACATCAGTCATATTGGCACCCCTGGCACGCATAGCTGTAAAAGCTTCGTGCCCTGGAGTATCGAGGAATGTTACTTTCTTATCGTCCCATATAACTTCAGATGCCCCTATATGCTGCGTAATTCCTCCAGCTTCACCCGCTGCTATATGTGTCGACCTGATCTTATCAAGCAGGCTGGTCTTGCCGTGATCAACGTGTCCAAGCATTGCAGCAACGACTCCACGTTTTTCAGGCTTTTTTCGCTCTCGTTGCTCAAATTCAGCTTTTATCTCTTCTTCCAACGTTTTTTTGTGTTCAACAACCAACTCAGTATCGAATTCCAGAGCAACCAGTTCCGCGACTTCGCTACTTATTACCTGATTGGCTGTAGCCATTATATCCTGTTGCATTAGTTTGCTGATAATATCCGTTGATTTGACCGCCAGAGCTGCAGATAAATCCTTTACTGTAATGGGCTCGCTCACAACAGCTTTTGTCGGCCTCACTGGCAAACCGACTTTAAGCTTGGACTTGGTAGCGATTCTACGCACCGGTCTTGATCGCAGACCCTCACCACCAGCAGCATCAAGCCTGGCTTTTCTCTCTTCAATATCTCTTTGTCGCCATTTGCTACTGAGTCTAGACTTCTTTAGTGTGTCCATGCCCGACTCATCTCGTCGTCGCCCGTGCGTCCTCTCCTTATGCTGTTTTGCTGATTGTTTCCTTTCCGCGTGCGGAGCCAAAACTACATCTTCCTGTTTATGCTGACTGTACATCAAAGGTTCAGTAACTGGTGCATCATACCTGACTCTCGATCTGGGCTTTGGTCGTCGGCGTACCGGTTCCGGTGCTTCGACTCTAACAACCTGAGGCCCACTCAGACGTGCAGGTTCTGGCTTTTCGAGAATTGGCCCCGCAGGAACTATTGGCTCTGGCTCAGGTTGCACTGGCTCTTCGTCTTTATGTTCTTCTGCGTGCGGTTGTTCTTCTGTAGATATTGCTGCGACCTGTTGCCCTTGTTCAGCTTCGGCCATAGTAGCTATCGCGGCTGTCGTATCGGCGTGCTCGGTCTCAAGCTCTGCATTTTTAGTCTTTTGAGCTTCAGTCTTTTTAGTCGGTGACTTTTTCGCCGTTTTCTTTTTCTTCTTCTTGATTCGGACCTTTTTCAAATCTACCTTATCAGAGGTCTCAACTGTGGTTATATTCTCCCCCTCGCTAAACCACTCCCGGATAGTTGCCGCCAAACCAGCCGATATAACCGACATGTGGTTCTTTACATCCAGACTCTCATCCTGACACTTCTTTACAACAGAAGAGCTTTTTACACCGAGTTCTTTGGCTAAAATGTAAATTCTTGTGGTTGCCAAACCATTCTCCAATCTAATCCATCTTTAGTATTTAACATCCCAATTTGGATATTATTCTGGACTCCAATCATGCCATATATTGATTGAAAGATGAAAGTCCTTGAATATCCATTAAAAACCTATTGTTCATTATCGCTCACTTTTGTCTGTTGAGCCAGTTGCTTCTCCGCCTCGTTCTGTTTAGACTCATCCGCCAGACGTTTTGTCTCCTTAGCTGCCGCTTCAATGAGCTTCTCGGCAACTCCCGCTTCTATTTTCAGTTCATTAATTAATGGCTCAACCCCAACATCATCTAGGTCAGGAACGGATATCACACCAAGCGCTATAAGCTTGTCAACAAGAGTATCATCAACCTCTTCTACAGTCTTAATACAGGTTGTCAATCGCTCAATACCCTGATTGTACTCATCTGGCGTGAGAATATCGATATCCCAGCCAGTCAGTCTGGCGGCCAACCGAACATTTTGACCGTGTTTTCCAATTGCCAGACTGAGTTGATCCTCATCTACAACAACCGTCGCTCGCCCCAGTTCAAAACACAAGGCAATTTCACTGACCTTTGCAGGCATTAACGCATTTGAAACGAGCACCTGAGATGATTCATTCCAACGAACAATGTCTATTTTCTCTCCGCCAAGCTCATCAACAATGTTTTTTATCCTGCTGCCCCGTACACCTACACAAGCACCAACGGGATCAACCTTGTCATCCAATGAGGTCACTGCGACTTTGGTTCTGTATCCCGCCTCTCGCGCCAGAGCTCGTATTTCAATGATTTTCTCATTAATCTCCGGCACTTCTAACTCGAACAATCGACGGATAAAATCAGGGTGTGTACGAGATAGAATAATTTTGACCTGACTCGAGGTCTCTTTTACATCAAGAATCAGACATCTGATTCTCTCCCCGGCCCGATGCGTTTGACCCATTATCTGTTCGCCTCTTGGCATAAAGCCTTCAGTCCAACGGTCCAGGTTGACAATCAGTGTCCCGCTTTCGTATCGCACGACCGTGCCGCTTATGATTTCTCCTCTTCGCTGAATGAATTCAGCATATATACTATCTCTCTCACCAGCCCGAATTTTCTGGATGATAACTTGCTTGGCGGTCTGAGCGGGAATTCGGCCGAGTCGTTTGATATCTATTTGAACATCGTCCTTGAAGGCTACGATCTGGCCGCTGTCACGATCAATATTTACTACTATGTTGCTTTCCGGCTCGCCAAAATGCTTTCTGGCCGCTGAAACCATAGCCTCTTCCAGGTCCACAAATATCAGTTCCTTGTCGATGTTCTTATCGCGAGCTATGTTCTCCACGATTCTTAGCAATTCCTGATTCATCGTTCTTATCTCTTTCTGATTGAACTTCAGCAAAGTCAAAATCGGTGCCCAATAAAAAAATGGAAACCTTCCAGGTTTCCACTTCAAACGGGAGCCAATAAACGATAGACTCCCTGACAGACCAAAACGAACAGAGGTTGTAGCTTGCTTTTATACTACATCATCTGCCTCCGGTAAGGGAACCCATTTTACAGTCGTTTCTGCAATATGCGAACCCGAAAAAAAAACCTCGTTCGTTTGCCGACATTGAAGCAAAAACACCGATTTCCAAGCCACCATTCGCGCAAAAGCGTAACCGCAAACATCCATTGTCCGTTTACTTTGCACTATTAACCAATCCTGTCATTAGCATTGCAAATACCTAATAATCCAATGTTCAACTTTGGCAGCTCTTCGTATAAATCCTTACAGGCGAATTT
This sequence comes from uncultured Pirellulales bacterium, assembly GCA_964520535.1. GTDB lineage: Bacteria > Planctomycetota > Phycisphaerae > Sedimentisphaerales > Anaerobacaceae > JAFGPS01. Next base: position 13,464 of record CAZFOQ010000064.1, read on the forward strand.
ATTATACTAATCGTCAAATCCGTCAAGAGCAATGATTTTTTTGTTGATTTTGTATAATTTTTCGCATAGATCGCTCATAATATTAAAATTCAGTGGTCTAAAACCAACAAGGTCCATATAAAAAAGCCTTTCCCAGTACAAAATTCCATTTTTTCTGCCCAGTTATCTAATTAAATAGCCTCCAACCGGCTTTCCCAGGATTCGGCAAATTTTGTGTGTTCTCGGGCTGGGTGAGCTAATAAATTCTATAGCAGCTCCAAGTATTAGTGTAGGACAATAATTGTCTGCAAAATATCCAAGGATCAGGCTATTAGATAGTCTAAAGACTGGCTTCTACATCCTGTATATAATTACAGCCGGCATATCACGAACCATGCTTCGACACCGGAGCAAGACGTGCTATCAATTCCCCCTGACTAACAGTAATTTTCTCCACTCGCACTTCTTTCCCATCGATCTTAAAAACAGGCTCAAACGGCTCATCATTCAGCAATGATGCCGCTATTTTTGTCTGCCAAGCCCCTGTGTTTATATGAAAAGCGGCAAGTCTCTCTGCATACATCTTTTTAGCCATCATCTTGGCGAGTGGCGTAATATTCATAGCACCAACTTTCACCTTAGCTACCTGCAGATTTAAAAATTCCTTTTCATCGATTTTTGGCTCCAGCTCAACGGTAATCACAAATTCCACACCTTTTACATTTACCGTTGCCATCAGCACTACAGTATTTGGAACAAAAAGAGCTGCTGGTGCATATAGCAGAATACCTTCAGACTGAATTGGCCAGTTTGCCCGAGATATTACATCATTAATACCATACTGGGTAATTACAAGTTCAAACGGTTCTCCTCGCTGAGCACCATTATAAATCTTGGGCGATATATCGTGTGTTAAATACGGACTTACCTGTCCAGGCTCATAATCGCCGGAACCTGACCCTATCGGCTTATAGCGATTAGGCTTGTATAAAAGCAATGTGAAAACAGCAATCGCTACAAGCAAATCGACTAAGAGCCAAAAGAGTATTTTTTTAACTCTCGATTTTTTATGATTTTTTAAATCTGTATCTGTCTTCGGCATTTCTTTCTTGCTCGATATCATATACGCGATTATAGTAACTTCATCGTTTGCTAAAAAGTTTTTTTCAAATATAAGGAATCGGAATATGGCAGACCATTTTGCTGATCGTCTTTGTGAAGCTGTAAAAACTACAAAAACTTGCCTGACAGTCGGTTTGGATCCTGTTTACAACAGGCTGCCGGTATCAATAAGAAGCCATCGTCAGATGAATGATGAGTTCGATGCCGACGCTGCGGTTGACGCAATTTTTGATTTTTGCACGCAGGTTATGCGAATCGTTGCTCCAATGGTACCGGCAGTAAAAATAAATATTGCCTTTTTTGAAAAATATCTCTGGGAGGGCCTGGAAACTTACTACGCTTTGATTTCTGAGGCGGAAGATTTGGGACTGGAGATCATCGGCGATGTAAAACGCGGTGACGTTGGCCATACAGCCGCCACTTATGCTACTGCTCATCTCCAAAACCCGGAACTGGCCGGTCTTGAGGATACACTTGCCCCGGATGCTATAACAATCAACGGTTATACCGGAGCCGATGGCATTGAACCTTTCGCTGACGTGGCCACCCAGCAGGGTAAAGGTGTTTTTGTGTTGGTCAGAACCAGTAATCCTTCAGCAGCAGCCATCCAGGACGTTACTGACGCCGAAGGTAAGGCCATGTACGAGAGAATTGCCGAAATCGTCGGCCAAATTGCTGATAAACCCGAGCGAATCGGCAAGAACGGCTACAGTAACGTAGGAATGGTGGTTGGCGGCACTGCACCTGATGTGACAAGAATACTGCGTCGCAGCTATGATAAAGTATGGTTTCTCGTACCGGGTTACGGCTCGCAGGGAGCTTCTGCCGCTGATTGTGTGAGATTCTGTAAACCTGATGGCACTGGAGCTTTGATTAATGCCTCACGCTCGATAATTTATGCCTATGAAAAGCCGAAATATAAAGGCCAGTTCGGTGATGACTGGAAAAGGTGTATCGAGCAGGCGGTTATAGACGCAAAGATTGATTTGGCAACTGCCATGCAGACCAAACTCTGAGGCAAAATGACAACCTCGGTGCACTCCAGGCTCCTGGCCAACGATCAACTATTTTAATACAGCATATATCAAGTGAGTACGATCAACGTAGAATCTGCATCAGGACAAGCGGCGGTTTTAGATGCAAAATCAGTCGGCCATATGTTCGATCGTATCGCGCCTGCTTACAATATTCTAAATCACATATTATCTTTCGGGCAGGATTTTTTGTGGCGGCGGAAACTTGCCAATTGTGTAGATAAAGAACACAATCTGCGAGTCCTCGACCTGGCAACAGGAACAGGTGATGTATTAATCTCGCTGCTCCACAGAAACTCCAACATTACTGAAGCCGTCGGTCTGGACATATCTGAAAATATGCTGTCACTCTGCCGCAATAAAATCTCAAGGCACAAATTCTCCGACCGCGTCAATCTGGTTCGCGCCGATGCAACTACCAATCCATTTGCCGATGAAACCTTTGATGTCATAACCATAAGCTTTGGGATCAGAAATACCCCGGATGTATTTAAAACACTTAACGAGATTCACCGTCTTCTGCGGCCGGGCGGAAAGGTACTTATATTAGAGTTCTCCATGCCGACCAATCAAATCCTCAAAAGATGTTACCTTTTATACTTACGCCGCTTTGTACCATTTCTTGGCCGTCTGCTGTCAGGAGACGACCGTGCTTATAAATATCTCAATACAAGTATTGAGATATTTGACGGTATGAAAGATTTCTTATACCTTATGCTCAAGGCCGGTTTCCTAGTGCCGTTTCTAAAAAGTTAGTTTCACATTTTGTCATTCCAGCGAAGGCGGGAATCCGGGTTTTTGACCCTGGATTCCGTATCAAGTCCGGAATGACATAAGAAAAAAAGTTAAACTTATTTAATGGAAACGGCACTAGATATTCATGCAACTCCGCTGACATTTGGTGTTGCCTGCCTCTACCAGGGCTTCAAGCCGGCGTGTAAATTAATCTAAGTTGCATTTCGGCGACTGTAAATGCAAAGCTTGTCCGAAAGGCCTGATTTTTCTTGTCCTATGTTATTAAACCTTATATAATATTCATTTAATATCAACGGAAGGGCACAAATGAGTCTTTATAGATTTTCTCTAAAACAAGCTGCTTTATTAATAACAATCTGGAGGTATTAACAGAATGAACTCGAGGACTATTTTCTCACTCATATTTATTTATGTCATCTCATTCGGTTGTTCGCCGAAACCGAAAAGTACTCCTTTCACACAAGAAACATTTGAATTTGAGATCGATCCTAATACGATGACGTTAGTAACATATAAGCTCGAAGGTGAAACCCTGCCGGGAACACCTAAGGTTGTACCTGCACAAGATTCAGCCTCTGCTCTATTTGAAAGAGTGGGAATATCCTTGGATATCAAACAGATCGATAATAATACATGGGTAGGTCCACTACTGCTTGGAGACTCCTATGTAATCGGTTGGATTGTTAAGGATAAAAAACTGTTCGGATACTGCTCAGAACCATTTACAGCGACTAAAGACCTTGAGGTCACTTTCTCTCCCGGCATGCCTGCAACGCTCGAATACGAATTGACTGATCCTCCAAAAGGAATTCAAGTCTATCCTGCCGAGTTTCTTCTTCCAATCAAAACAATCAGCAACGGCAGGGAAACTTATCTATCATGGGGAATCAATCAAAAAATGAACGAGCCTAGGACTGTAAGAATAGAGGGTTTAGCTGCAGGAAGATATCTAGTCTCGGTAATGGCTTCCAACTACGAACAACATTTGAAGAGCAGAAATCCATTTTTATATGATGAGCGAGAGATTGAAATAAAGAATGGTACTTTCAACCGATTCAAGGCTATCTACCCAGAAATTGATACCACAGTGGAAGATGCCGATGTGACAATTCGAGGTACACTTTACGACTATGATAAAAAACCCCTACCCAATGCAATGGTACAGTTAATTACATTCAACTATGAGACCAGGGAACAGATGCTAAATTTATATTACCCCAAATCAACAACAGATCCCAATGGAAAGTTCGAGTTCATCGGTGTTCGTCCTAATATTTCTGCTATAGTAAACAGCGAATACACCAGTATCCTTCTGCTCAAGGAATTGACGAAAGAAAATGCATCCATTTCATTAGATCTTGTATTGGGCTCGGCAACTTACCCTCTTAAAATAGGCACGCCCGTTCAAGACCTGATTATAGACTGGAAAGACGGCGGCAGCAGCAAACTATCGGATTTGATTGGAAAAATCGTCGTCGTGGATTTTTGGACAACATGGAGTGCGTCATGCAGAGAAACTGTTCCCAAGCTAAACTCGCTTGCTGCTCAATTCTCCGAGCGCAGTGATATCGTTTTTATCGAACTCAGTATCGATTTCGACCGTGTCATTTGGGAACAGACCGTCGATAAATCCAACTGGAATCAACTGCGTCACGGATGGCTCGACCTAAAGAAAAACTCTTTTATTATCAATAGACCAACTCCTTGTTCGATAATTATCGATAAAAACGGCATCCTTCGTGCCAGCGACAACAATCTCGATATCAAACTTGAGCTGGAGAAAATACTCAAAATCAATTAACAGGACATTCGTTGAGATTCACGAATATCTAACTGAGACTCAAGCTGAATTTATCACCCGGTTTAAACAATACAATCGTGTAAACGGATTAAGCTGATGGCAAAGGTCAACTCTTGTATCGAGGGTTTTTCATGCCCCCGGAAGAAAAGTAACTTCGGGAGAAGTTTTTACCTTTCACTGTCTGTAATAATATTATTACAGGTGTTTCATTCATCCAACATTAATCACCATACAACTCATGCAAAAGAAATACAAAATGAGAAAGTAACAAATAAACCGGTTGTCGAAGTAATACTGAAACTTGAAGGTACAACCGTACAGGGCAAACCCAAGGTGGTATCTGCCGAAAACACATCTGCAGCCTTATACGAAAATGTGAAGAACGTAATGTCATTAGAGCTGGAAAAAACAGGCGAAAATACATGGCGTTGCCATGCAGTAGAAGGCCTGGAATATGTCATCGGATGGATTGCCAAAAAAGGCTGGTTTGAGAAAAGAAGCAAGATGTTCGGCTACTGTTCCGAACCGTTTACAGCACGTGAGGGTCTGATCGTGAAATTTTCTCCAGGCATGCCGGCTACCTTTGAGTACGACCTGCGCAATCCGCCTAATAACATTCAAGTATTCCCGGCAAACGTATATTTATTAAAGCAAACATTAAAGGATGGTAAGCACAGTTATCTCTCGTGGGGAGGAAATAAAGTAATCAAAAAACCAGGTGTTGTAAAAATAACCGGCTTAGCCATGGGCACGTACCAGATCTCCGCACAGACATCTGATTCTGAAAACCTCGCCAGATCAAGGACACCCTTTTTGTACGACAGGCGTAAAGTCGAGATACAATCCGGCGTCGTCAATCGGTTTGAACCAATATATCCACAAATTGACACCGCCGTGGAAAAAGGCGATGTAACGATTCGGGGCATAATGTATGGCACCGATAAAAAGCCTGTTCCAAATAAGAAAGTGCAACTGATTCCAAATAATGATAGAGGGCCTATGCTGGATTTATATTATCCAGCAGTCATAACCGACTCCAATGGAAGGTTCGAGTTCACTGGTGTTCGTCCGGAATTGACTTTCTACGTTGAATGCAGTGACGGCAGTGCTTTTATTGGCAAAGAGTCATTGGAAGCAAATTCATTCGTATCGGTGGATCTTATGCTTGGTTTAAAGACACTGCCCGTTACCATGGGTCAACCCATCCGGGACATGATGATAGACTGGAAGGAAGGCGGCACCGGAAAATTCTCGGATTTGGCAGGAAAAACCGTGGTTGTGGACGTATGGGCGACTTGGTGTGCGCCTTGTATCAGGGCACTTCCAGAGTTAAATTCCCTCGCGGCGGAATTTTCGAAAAGGAGTGACATTACCTTTTTGGTGCTTAGCACTGATGCCGACCGAGCGATCTGGGAAAAGACGGTCGATCAATCAGGCTGGAATGCTCTCCGGCACGGATGGCTCGACCGAAAGAAAAACTCTTTTGTTTTCAACAAGCCCATTCCATATACAGTAATTATCGATAAAAACGGGATCGTCCGCGCTGAAGGCAACGGTTTCGATATCAGGGGTGAGCTTGAAAAAATAGTCAAATCCAAAAATTCCATTGAGAACTAAAATACATGTCGATTCGAAATAAAGATTTTGCCGGGAAGACAATTTTAGTGATGGGGCTGGGTCGATTCGGCGGGGGCGTTGACGCTGCCGAATTTGCCGTTCGTGCCGGAGGAAAAGTCATCATTACGGATTTGGCAACGCGGCAGCAACTTGGCGATTCGATAGAAAAACTCAAAGAATTTCCCGGCATCGAATTTCATCTTGGCTCGCACGATCCGGCGGATTTTGAAAAAGCCGACATCGTCATTGCCAATCCCGCCGTACCCGGCAATAATATGTTTCTCGAAATCGCCCGCCGAGCCGGCAGACTTGTCACTTCCCAGATAAATATCTTCTTCGAGCTGTGTCCGGCACAAATCATCGGTGTTACCGGAGCCAACGGCAAGAGCACAACAGCCGCTTTAACAGCACATTTACTTAAAAGTGCATGGAACAAAAAAGTTTGGTTGGGGGGAAATATCGGCAATCAGCCTTTACTCACCATACTGGACCAAATCAATCCGAAGGACTTGGTTGTCCTTGAGTTATCGAGCTTCCAACTTGAGCAGTTAGCAGAAATTCAACAGGCCCCGCCAATTGCCCTGTTGACGAATTTGACTCCAAATCATCTTGACCGATACGGCTCATTTGAGAATTATTGTGCCGCAAAGGAAAACATCTTCAAATATCAAAAGCTAGACGAAAATTGCCCTGCCGTTTCCATCTTCAATGCCGAAGATAAAATTGCCGTCGAATGGTTTGAAAAATATAGAAGTGACACAGGTCGAATTTGTATCCAATTTTCCATCGACGATATAAACGATGAGATCCGCAAAATATTTCCATTGCCCGGCCGGGCGAATCTTTCAAATCTCGCCGCAGTGTTAGCCGTCGTCAGGCATTTTAGCGTTGACGATGATAGTATCAAAAATTCTTTGCCGGAATTTCAGGCATTGCCGCATCGGCTCGAATTAGTGGAAGAGATCAACGGCGTCCGCTGGTTTAATGATTCGAAAGCGACCACGCCGGACAGCGCCGTTACCGCTTTAGAGGCATTCGAGGAACCGATAATTATCATAGCCGGTGGATATGACAAGAATCTGCCCTTCGATGAATTCGGTAAAAAAATAGCCGATAAGGCCAGGGCCGCAATCCTGATAGGTCAAACCGCCCCTAAAATCGCCGATGCAATCAACGAACAACGAAGGACGAGAGACGAGGAACGAGAGACGAAAATCGAAATTGTGGATTCGCTATCCAAAGCCGTTATATTAGCTAACAGTCTTGCAAAACAGGGTGACGTTGTCTTATTAAGTCCAGCATGCGCCAGCTACGATATGTTCGAGAACTACGAACAACGCGGCTTAGAGTTTACACGACTTGTCAAATCGCTCGAAAAATAAAAAAAACCGGATAGAATATACCTAACTTAGGTTCCAATACTAAATGGAGACTCCTATATAAATATCTATTGCTCATTTATCAAAGCTTCTCGCCAGGTAGAAACAACTTGTTCCGATGGTATCTGGCACCAAATATCCATCTCTCCATCTCCATCAGCATCAAAGGCAATTTTACAAAAATTGTAATCAGTTTTGTAAGTCAACGTTTCAAATATAATTTGTCCCTGACCTTTGTATTCTTCTGTATCGGTCATAATATCAATATATTGGCTTTCTGAATCATCCTCATTGCCATACAGAATGCCGTACCAATGATCTCCTACAACATTAGAACCGGTTTTATACATCGATTCTGGTTTTTGCCGTTTTGATTCTTCGGGTTGCTTGGCTATTACTTTTAATAACGAAGGTTGCTCAACTTCGACTTCAAGTACAGTTTCTGTTGTTGCAATCGCTTCGGCGATTGCTTCTTCACGCGATTGTCCCGGTTTAATATCTAAACTATAAAATTTTGCCGACTTTTCATCTATAACTACAGTAACCACTTCAGGATTCAATAACTGTGGCTGATCCTCATAGCCAAGTAGCTGGCCATTATGATAACTTCTGGGAATATTTGCTTCAAAAAAATGCTCGTTAAGCGGAGCTTCATAACTTAGTACTTCATATATTTCTACTGGTTTTTCATGTCCTTCTATATATTTCTCCATACGCATTAACCGACCATTTTTATCACGAATCCAACATTTATTTATTTTTCCTTTGTTTTCATCGAATTCGTAAATGGTAATTTTCTCTCCATCTAACTCCGTATGTTGTATTATTGTGCCGTATTGAGTTTTATATGTCCCTTCATCTATATTAAAATTCGCATAATATTTGTCGTTTAAATAATCGTTAATCATTTCATTTCTGAGTTCGCGAAAAGTAATTTTCTTCCAGGTATCAATAAGATTGGCATCTCTAAACCCCCAACAGTTATTTTTATGGTTAATATGATATTCTCCTTTTTCGTTATAAATAGTTGTTGTTGGAACAAGATTTATGTGATCAGGTAAATAATTTACCTGATAGTTTTCTTCTATTCGCATATTAAAAGGTCTTTGCGCCCAAATTTCTTCCTTTCTTACTATATCACCAATATCCAACTCACCAAAAGTTAATTTTCGATTTGTAATTATCAGATGAATATAATCGTTTGTTTGAAGTTGTTCCTCAAAGCTCTGTATTACTTCTGCCCAAGTGATATTGGCAATATTTATTGGCGCACCCAGGTAATCCACAAATATCATTATCCCTATTATAATCACCGCTGCAGTTATTATTGAAAATCTTCTCCTGCTACAAGTGTAGTTCTCAGCTTTTATCTCTGTTAATTCTTCCAGTGGTGCTTTTAGCCCACGGTATAACAAGGGCATCACAAATGCAAGGCTCATAATCGTCATAAAGAAAATATGAAACGCAGACCCGGATGCCATAGAAAACACCCAGCGTCGGCAGAGAAGATAATAAACTCCCGCACTCCCAAGTGAGATTATCATCCAGAGCGCTATGACAAGTAATATAATGCTGAGCCAGTCGATATATCTCTTTCCATCTTTTTTGCCGACAAGGGGAAAGCCTCTATACTTACCGTGGACTATAAAATGAAGCCGTTGAACTTTTTTGCCGCTTGCTTTGATTTTCCTGAAATGATTCGGCCATAACAAAATAAGTATAACATATATTCCTATAATCACAACCGCCCATGCAATAACGAAAGGAATATGCAGTGCTTCAAGCACTCGCTCCGACAGGCACAAACCAAGCAGGGCTATAACAAAAATCCCTATCAAGCTTACACTAAGCCAGGAGAGGCGATTGAGATGTTTCATTTCTTTATCAAGCATTGCCTTAAACATAGCGCGTTCAGTATCCGAGACGTTTGCAGGATCTATGCCGTCTTTTATTAACAATTCTTGAGATAATTTTTTATAGTTGTCCATTCTGTCTCTCCATTTCTTTTCGAAGAGATTGTTTTGCGTAAAATATTCGTGACCTGACAGTCCCTATACTGCATCCAATGACATCCGCTATTGCCTGGTAAGACATCTGCTCGATGAAAGATAACGTCAGGACTTCCCTGTGATACGGCTGGATTTTATTCATGGCATCGTGCAATTTCTCTACATCTTCGATGGTAAAATCGTCGTCTTCGTCGCTGTATTGCGGGTGTTCTTTCTCTTCTGGCTGTTCTACAAATTTTTCGCGCTGCCTAAACCTGCCGTAAACTTTATTTCTCGCGATACGGTAAAGCCAGACGGGAAAAGACCGGGTATCTTTCAGCCCGCGTATTTTACGAATAACTGTCACCCAGATATCCTGCAGAATATCTTCGGTATTGATGTTTGCCCTGTCGAGCCGCCTGAGATAATATTTCAGTCGCGGCTGATATCGCTCGAACAGTTCTTCGAAAGCTTCGCTGTCACCGCTCTTACAACGAAGAACAATATTTTCCAGTTCTTTCTCAGAATTCATAAATACCCGAAAATCAATCCCGTATCACATAAGTATAGATGCAAAATAATCGAAGAAGTTCAAACGAATTCCGGGATTTTTCAGATTTTAATCTTTTTGGATATAAAGGACATAAAAAAGCCGAGCCAAACCAGCCCGGCTTTTATGTTTACTGTCTGTTTGTAAACTTTCGCATTTATATCAATGGTTTAAGCGGCTGGAGCTAACGCTTCCA
>CAZFOQ010000065.1:0-23646 GCA_964520535.1 uncultured Pirellulales bacterium
TGTTTTCGTACTTAATCCCGCTTTTAACCATTGCCTCAGATCGTTAATTCCATCCGGTGGGTAAATAACCTTTACGTTTGGATAATGAAGCACTAAAGCATCAGCTAACTTTTTGGCCCCGGCTCTACCCTGCGTATCATTATCCCCGACGATTACAATTTCTGTTCGGCCCCGGGCGGCTTTGGCTGTCATTTCAATCTTGGAGTTACAATTAGGTCGACCGATAGCAGCAAAATCCAAATCCAGCGCAGCAGCGGTATCCGTAGTCCCTTCACAAATCAGCAAAAGACCTTCAGGCGATAAATCAGTAGGGATAAACAAACCTGTTTTACTGCCAGTCAGCGAAACTTTCCGGCCATTCGGAAAGCGTCTGCGAATGCCGATTATTTTGCCGAAATTATTAGACATTCCGAATGTATACGCTTTTCCATCCCAGCCGATACGCAGCCGCCTTAGGCTTTGTGTAGATACTCCTAATTGCTGGCTGAGGCTGTTAAGCTGCACATCTTTAATCTGACGGTTGTATTGCTGCTGTAAGGATGTAAAGTCTTTGTCCGGCTTGTCGTCTTGCCCTACAGTAAATCGCCGCTGTAAGCGGTGCTGCTTATCTTTAGGTCGGTCAACTAAATAATGCAGATAACCCGAATTGGGGATCTCTTTTACTGCCCCTTCTGGTGTACGTGGACATATAGCCGCTGTCTTGTCGGACGAAATCAAACACCAATCACTACGTCCACAAATCGGACAAGGATTATTTTTATCTACACGCTTCATTTTGCCTTGACTCATTCCGTCACCTCAATAAATTTCAGGTTAAGGTATTGGCGCAACTTTGATTCAAACTCTACCCAGTATTTTTTCTGCTGGTTTTGGCTAAGCGGTGCTTGCAGGGCAAGTAATAGTTCGCCGATTTGCAATTTTGCCCTTGACGCAGCTACAGAGTCTTGATATGATTGATTTAGTCGATTGTAGTTTTGGGCCGTTGCTTCTGCCGAGGTAACGGCCTTTTGTCTTTCACTTCGCATTTTCAGCCTCCAATCGGGCTTCAAATTCTTTTTTTGGGGGACAGCCCATTGCAATCCATTGCTCAATATCCGATTGTCTCCAGCGGATAGCACCAACTCCTACCTTGACAGGTGAACAGATTAGACCTACACTACGCATCCTAAAGATGGCGCGCTTGCTCAAGGATAGTTTCTCTGCAATCGCCTGAGCGGTTAAAAGTTTCTCTGCGGTTGTGTTAGTAGCCATTTTGTCTACTCCTTCACTTAAAATAGTAAATTGAGTTTCTTCTGGCCTCGTGGCCTCTGAAATGGTCTGGAATCTGACAAAATGGCTTGAATTGTCAACGGTGTGCCTGCTTAGTGCAGAAATAGCAATAAGTTATAGTGGTGAATAAATAAGGAGTTGTTGGATAAACGCTTGATAAAACTTGATAAACTTATCAAGTGAAGCTGAGTTTTACTACTCTTGTGCGTCAATTCTTTTTTTGTTACGGAGATAACGCTTGTGCTGCTTTTTATCTCTGGCATCATCTGCCCTTGATTCATCTATTAAGCTGTCTCTCTCAAGCTGCTCAGTTTTGCTTAGCCTATTGGCTCTTGAATGCTCGATAGACTTTTCTCCGAATTGCTCACTTGCAGCTATGCTGTTTTCAGTCATTTCGGCGGTTAATTTTGCTGATTTTTTTGCTATTTTGCCTTCTCTGTAGGGTGCTGTTGCATAAATTTGGTCAGCAAGAAGCTTGGTTTTCTCCATAATTTCTGAGACGGTAGGCAATCGGTCATATTTTATTTTTAGTTCAGCCGCGGCCATTACAACCGCTCTATTGCGATTTTCCATTTCCGCTTTTGTTGGACGGTTCTTTTTTTTGCCAGCCTTATTTCCCTGCCCTGGTTCTGCCGGTTTGCTTGATATTTTCTCTTTTCTTACCATATCTGCTATATGTCTAAGCCGTTCTTCTGCTGGCTTTTCTGCTTTTTCGTCAAGGTCTGCTTTCACTTGCTGAAGGGCGCGATTGAGTTGTGATAGTTTTTCCTGGAGGGAACGTTCATTACCACAGCGATAGTACATCCAGGCTGCCTTACAAAACCTATCTCGCTCAAACCATTTCCCTTTGTATCCAGCAGAAAAAATCGGTCTTTCAGTTCGCGCCCTCGAAGAAAATTGTATTTCCCAATCGTGAATAATAGCCATTCGCATATAATCCCACATCAGCTTCTCTTCTTCTATCGCTTCACGTTGCAGCCCCGCATTACCACTGAAGAGCTCGAACCAAACCAAAGGATTAACTGGTTTGGGTGGTCGGTAGATAAGCGAATATGGGTTCGGGATTTTTATAAAGTTGTTATCGTCAAAGTTACACTTAACCCAGCTCTCTGGTGGGGGGCACATCTCTGCCAGTGGCACATGGTGTTTCTTTTCCAGTATCTCATTATATCGCTGCCGAAGATATGCAGGCCAGAGCTTTTTGTCTTGCGATAACTGCTTTTCGGTTCTCTCAAGCTTCTTTACATAAGGTTGCAGGGCTTGGCCGTAGTTCTCGACCATTTCACATAGTTTGTCGATATGGCCTGTAAAGCGTGCCAGAACACCTTCCTCAATAATGAGACCATCAACTTCGTTTGCTATATCGAGGATAGTAATATGTTCCATAGCCTCGCCGCTTGTTGAGTCTGCCGTTTCCGCCGGTTTGATTTCTGCTTCTATTTTGTGTTTGGCTTCTATACACCTCTCTAACAAGCGTCGTAATCCTTCCTTTGCTTCGATGTTGTATGACGGCAATTCCCCAAGTTCAGGACAATCATTTTTGATTCTTAGAGCTTCATCATAATCGCTCTCGTATGCTACTTTATAGTCCGGGTCAGGCACATTAACTAAACCTTCGGGCCCAAATCCTATCCATTTCTTCCGTTCGCGTGGTGGTTTATTAGGTACACCTTCCCCTGCTATATGTTTTTGGATTTCCCCTATCAATTCATCCAGCTTTTTAGGAATATCTCTTGCGTTATGTTCGTGATTCTTTATACTCATTTCTAATTTCTTAAAAGGATTCGGGGACACGCCACAACACACCCAAAAAGCAAGCCCCCGAACCTAAACTGATAACTATTTAGCTTATTTTTTCTGAGACCTTCGCAGATAATAACCCGACGTTGCACCGGCAATCAATGCCGGTATACGAATAGGGTCTTTTTCCATCAGGACGATCCAAAGCCTTAAAAATTGTTTTTCCTCTTTGCTCAACGAGCTGATTTTTTTGTCGATGTCGTCCTTTTTGTGTTTCCTGCCTTTTTCCACAAGCGGCATTTCTAAACTCCTTCTGCTGTTAGGTATTTGTCTAACAATTCAAAGTACTTGCCTATTCTGTGGAACAATGGCAATTCTGCCGATTTCAATTCATCGTCTATCCTTTTATGAATTTTGTTCTGAATGTCCATTGGCAATTTACTTGTTCTTATAATCAGAGAATTGGCGTGTTCCTTTTCCCATTGTATTTTTTCTTTTCTGTATTTCTCTGCCTTTTCTTTTGTAGGCAAATGAATCTCTGTCATAATCTTTATTCCTTTTTCTTTTCTCTGCTTTCGTTAATGGCGCATTCCATTAAAAAAGCCCACCGAAGCTGATAACCAGGACTGGCCGAAATCGGCCAATGATGGACTTCGATGGGCATACATTTTTTAATTATCCTGATTATCATAATCGCAAATCTATCCTTCACCTGGCAGGTTATCAAGACAATTTTCCAACGCGTTGGACAGTTCGTGGTATTGTCTTAAAAAGGAGTATCCTGTTTGCTTGTAATGTCAAATCATTTGACATTTCGATTTGGCCGTTTGAACAGTCTGTTGTTAGCTCTTCTGCCTCGCTGCAATGCCCGACAAGGCGTCCCACGTTAGCCTGGTTCGTTTTTCTTTGCTTATTCGTCCTGCGGATAGCCTTGTTTTCGACTTTTACCTCTAAAGTACCCTTTTTATGATGTTTTTTTCAACTCTGCTATTTTTTCAGAAATGTTGGGTTTTGCTAAGTTTTGAGAAGCTCAGAATGTTAACATTTGTTAACAGGGCAATTCATCACATTTCGAGACTCGCTCTGCTGTAGAGGTTGCCAGGGGGCTTAAATCGTCTATATGAAGGTAAAGTGTTAACTCTGGAACAACACTAAGTTTTGTAGCTCGGAATTTTAAGCAAGATTTCAACCGTACTGGTACGGGTAAAACTGCCGAAACATCGAAAAAGTCGGGCCGACCCGTACTATTTGACCTGCTCATAGTAAAATCTTTTAGAGAGGCTGTCTGAGCTGAAAACCCTTTGTCGATCAACCTGCGAAAAATCCAAACCCAAACATTCAAGCTGATCGCGATGAAGGTAGAAATGGTAAATCTGACATCATGAGACTGTGCATCGGATAGGGAGTCCGATGCTATAAAATCATAACCACCAAATTTATAACAACTTATGACACAACACGCTTGCTGCTTACAAACCAGCTTACAAAGAAACCTCCAAAAATGCAAAATATCTAATGGTGAGACATATGTCAGGAAGGGTAATCAGATTGCTTTCACAAGGGCAAACGTATGTTCAATCCTATTTTTGATTAAAAGTTTTTTAAAATAAGCATTTTTCAATCAGAATTTAACGTTCGATACTCCCAAAAATCATCAAACTTGGCCTCTTTGGTGACAAATTGGAGACAAAGCAATAAACCTCAAAGGTTCAGAAATGATGCGAAATGTGAAGGTTTGATATACTCCTACACAACCAGAGGAGAGACCCCTTCAAAGATGGCCAGATAAATCTATTAAATCCATACAGGTTAAAGTAACAATTTGTGAAAAGCGACTATGGTCCGCTGAATAAACTCTCGCACAAGAACAATATAAATTCTTTAACGCCATATCATCATCTAAACTGCGGCCTGTAAACAGATAAAGATTACCTCGATGGCTTACATTACTCGGCAAGCCATAAGCATCATAGTAACACCTATTATATCGCCTTTTGTATTCGAAAGGTCTGTAAAGTTACCAAGAACGTCATAGTGGAAGTAATAGTATTTTTTTGATAAACTGCTAACACTCCAGCTTTCAGATAGTATATCGCTCTCAACGTTATTAATTTTTCAGTCGTAATCAAGTTCTGCGCGAAAACTAAGTTCCGGCCGATAGCCCTCACTTAGTCAAGCTTCCGCTAATAATCTCAAATCTTCAATATCGACATTGCCATTACTATCGACATCAGCCAGCCGATTCGCAACATTTATTCTAACAATCTAATCGATACTGGAGTTAGCTTCTAAAAGCTGTGTCTGAACAGGCCAGAAAACTTTGTCACCATTTAGTTTGTCCTCATCCAATTTGACGGGTGTCCCCCCATCATCATCAAAATCTATTCCTATGCTATAAAGCACAAAATTATCTTTTACTCTCTTATAGACCAAAGGCTTATCACTATACGGGTCCATCGGTAAATTCGCCAGATAGCCGGTTGATACTAGACTTTGTAAGGTTATGGGAAACTGGCCTTTATCAGCTTTATATCTTAGTAGTGCTAAGCTTACGATTAATGCATCCTTTTCAGCTCTGTAATGCGCCGATACTTTAAGAAGCAAAGGGATGTTAGGCACCACTAGCTTAACTAACGGATTGCTCTCTGTCAATTTATCAAGTTCTACATTTATGTTAATCTTTTCCTTTTTCCATTCCCACGGTGATTTTCTAAGAACAACATCGAAATATTCATATGCTTTTTGCATCGCCTCAGCCGTTTTACGCCGGCGAAGCTCAAACAAATCCTGAATTTCCTCTTGCGTTACTGCAGAACCTTTTATCATCGATAACATTGATTGAGCAGAAGCTAAATGCATCTGGCCATCACCTTTTCCATCATCGGTAAATATTTTCTGAATAATATCCAACCCATTTAGCTTCTCTGATTGTAAGTCGAATAAATAAGTTTGTTCACTAAAAAGTTGTTCGATTTCCCTCTGAAGATAAGTTATCGCTTCTGTGTCAAATTGTCCGCTATCGAGGATACAAAATGCTGCCTCTAAAGCTTCAGATGTAGTTCTCATTCCTGTTAATTGTTCAATCAGTAGCAGTGATTTACTTATATGCAGACCAAAACGGTAGCATGTCACTATATCTGTCACGGCTTCTTCGACCTTTCCCTCTGAAGCCTTTAGTTTTGCACTCCATGTTAGTAAGTTTGCTAGATTTAGTGCTTTCTTAACCAATGGTAACTCAATACTCCATATAGATTCTCCCTTGTATTTTGACCAATAATAAGGCATACGAGAACCATTGTGCAATTGAATGAGAGCCTTAGAATTTGCCTGTACCCACTTTCTCAAAATATCCAGTTCATCAGGCTTTAATTCCAGTGGCCAACATTTTGGTTCTCTAAATTTTTTATAGGATGTCTCCGCATAAAGTCTGATAGCCTTATCATAATAAGGAGCTGCATTAAGACGCGCCGGACGGTTTGCTTCAACAGTTTCATTTAATTTGTCAACATAATCAATTATGGGATTAGGCTTGTCTGTTGCCAAAGCCATACTAATAGCATCAATACACGAAGCAGATAATGTGAAAATGAAGGCAAATAAAAAAAATGCTATTTTTCTAAATGACATCTGGTTTTCCATTTGTTTTTAGGTACCTCAAAATAATTTGAATTTATTGCCTATAACTAGGATTGTATCCCGCATTACTAATTTAATATTTTTTGTTAAGGAACTTTATAATATAGATGCGTAGCTGCATATTTATGCAATATATACCCAAAGAGAGGAAGAAAAAGGAGCAGCAACCAACCGACAAATCTTATAACAGAGCCGGGAGTTGTGGAAGTAATTTGTGAATGCCCTAACCGTCCTCCTACCATTCCTCCAAGTTCGTCACCAAACCAAATGCAGGGTAATCCTAAAACTAAGGATATATAAAGCATATCTCTGAAACCAGCAACTCTTTTACTTCCAAAATATGCTATAAGCGAATAAATAAATGTTACAATAAGGGATACTAATCTTTGTACAGACACTTAAGAATCTCTTTTATGTGATTAGATAAAAACTCCTTCTACTATTTTTCTGACAAATCTTAAGTTAACAAACTCTTTCCCTTTACAAATAAAGGGATTTCTTACGTTACATTAAATTATAAGATTTCAATATCCTTTGATATATTAATTATAGGGTAATAAAGTATATCATTGGCCAACATTTTTCAAGCATTTTCTATTCAAGATTGTGATATTTATTATGTATTTCTACTCCTTGCAACCTTTACCAGGCATCGTGGGATCATCTCCTATTCTTTTTCCAGGCAACCGGGGGTAAAGCGCGCGACCGTCTAGCTCAGGTAGCAAATATGGATCTATTGCCCGACTAGCTTGATTATTTTGCTCCCTTCCTCCGATAATCATTTTTCCTATTTCTGGCCCCAATTGTATAACTCCTACACCTTCTCCAAAGGGAAATGGTGGTATGCGACTTATCGGGTCTGTAATCCAAGGATAAGGTAGGCCAGGAAATGGGTCAGGCTTACCAACAGGAGGCTTGCTGGGAACTCCTGGATATCCGGGACAACCACCTGTTGGAGGTGGGAGAGGTATAGGTATAGGTATAAAGATTGGGGGATGAAAAGGATAGGGTATCGGGATTACTCCGAAAGGTGTAAGGCCATACGGATCAATCCAGTTTATAGGATTATTCAAACAGTATGCGTATATATTCAATGAATCCGGGTAGCCGATTGGATCAGGTTGCAGGAAGCGGCCAAGGTCTGCTGAATAAATCCTTGCACGATAATAATATAACTTCTTTAATGATATCTCATCATCATATCGGCGGCCTGTAAACAAATAAGGATTTCCTACAGAGCTTGTATTGCTCGGCTGACCGTAAACATCATAGCTATACTGTTCCTCGATCTCACACTTATATTTAAATATGACAATATTTAAATATCCCCTCTTTTTCAAAAATTGATTCTACTCGGTCGCATCAAGCAATTTTCGTTCTATTGTTATATCTTCAATTATTGATTTGTAATTTTTAGCTGGTAGCAGCTGTAATAAAGAATCCACTAATTCAAAAGGACATTTATAAGGCTGTTCATTTACTACAAGAACATCAGAGTGTCCAAGAGCCAAAGAAAATCTGATGACTTTGTTTGTATTAGAATAAAAAACACAGCTATATCTAAAATTAAAACTATCAATTTTTTTATCTGAATGTTTCAAAGATTCAAATACATCGTTAGTACCAATAGAAGAATACACATAAACCTGATCTCCTACTATTTTAAGATAAGGTTTTCCTCCTGAAGTCAGTTCTTTTATTGTAATCGGCTTAAACGTTTGTGCAAACCAAGGCATATAGTACACTTCCACACGAACTATTTTTTTGTCTTCTCTGAAAATAGTAAGAAAATCCGCTAAATTCATTAATTCCTCCTTAGATTTATTTTTATAAACAAAGCCAAAAACAACAAGCACTACAAATATAATAACAACGATACCCAACAACATAATCCGTTTATATTTCATAACAGCACCTCTAGAGAGTTTCTAAATAATGACTACCAAAACCACCATCTCCTACGAGTTGATGTTGAACCAGAAGTTTTATGACATCCTTTAACGTCATGATAATTTGTTCGATAACCCTCACCTAATTCTTTAGCAATTGGCCCTTCAAACCACTGCACTATATAATTTTCTTCAATCACATTTCTTCCAGACTCATCTATTGTACCTTCAATACCACCGAGAAAATATATTCTCGCATGTTCCATTTCGTGGGCCAAACCCAAAGCAGGAGACATTTTTCCTTTTGATGTTTTCACTACCAGAGTACGATTCCACGTGACCATAGGAATTTTATCTATATCCTCACGGAAAAAAAAGTTACCATAGTCTTTGTCTGTAGCGATATAAATTCTAACTAAGGGAGTATCCTCACTACTTAAATAATCATATGTGTTTTTAAACAATGCTGTCTTAGATAGATACTTTATGGCTTCATGATACTCTTTTAAATCTTTCTCGCTTTCATAAACCAATTCTATCTTAAGCCCTCGAGGATCAATAAAATTCACCGGATTATTATCGCAGTAAACATATAAATTCATCCCATCATCGTATCCGATCGGGTCAGTTTGCAAGAATCTGCCAAGTGTATAGGAGTAATATCTGGCACGGTAGTAGTACAAATTAGACTCTTCATCGAACCGTCTGCCTGTAAACAGATACGGATTTCCTATAGAGCTGGTTGCATCCGGACCGCCATATACATCATAGGAGTACTGTTTAATTACAACAGCATTAGAATCAGATATTGCCACTACGCTTTCCTATTCGTCAAAGTGATAGTAATGCAAAAATACTCCTAAAGTCTACTATTAAAGATATCACCATTCTGAGGGAACTTGATTTCTTTCTTCACCAAAGTATAGCTTGAAATAGTTCTTAACAGGCACAGTAACATTTACTCTTATATCACCGACAGCATTATCATAATACCACCCACCCTTACCATCTAAAGAATCATGTTCCAACGGACATCCCGTTTTTTGAGAAATATACTCTTTAGGTAGTTTTGACTTTATTCCAGAGTTTGGATTATTCATACCAAATTGAGTTAGTTCGGCCAGAGTTCTCGGATAACTACCTTTTAGGTCATGGTATTTATTTAAATCAGTTCTTGTCTTACCGAGCATTGCCATTGTCCACCCTAATCTTTTTGTAGATGAGGATGTATAATAGTTATACCATAAAAAAACACCTACCAAGAATACAAGCACAACTACAAGCGATATATTTTTGGGTTTGCATAGCTTTTTCCTATTCATACCTTCATCCGTTTTAGCGATCTCTTCTGCCATTTTCGACTCCCTTCTAAATTTAAGCGGGTAGTTTTTACTTTCCACATTTTTGCAGTTCAACCTCGATCCACTTGCCGTGCTTACCCCAAGGCTTAATGTTTCCTATAGTCTCGTCAAGAAAATACAAGTCTAATGCATTACCCGTATAACCATAAACCTTAGCATTTGGCAAAACTTCTTTAAATTTGTGCGCGATAGAATTTTCCCCGCTAGCACTTTGGCAAGCTTCTAACTCAATAACAGCTTGTGAGTCAAAAACATCCTTGATTAAATCCTTATACTCACCACTTATATCATATGCCCAGATTCCTTCCTGTCCTATGTATAAACCTTCTCCTTCCTCAAAACCGTGCCCCACATATTCAAAGAATGTTATTTTTTGTCCTGAGAATTTTTGTTGCATCAATATATGCTTGAATGTTGCTGCACTCGCGATACTAGTACGGTGAACTTTGCCGTCATTCGTTATGTACTTTATCTTAGCTACCGAGAAAGCTGTTTTACGCTCGTACATTCCTGTAGGATCTGTATAATTTAGTGGATTGTTCAAACAATACTGATACAAATTCATGGAATGGTAATATCCAATTGGATCCGGGCATAGGTATCTTCCGAGCTTATAGGAATAATATCTGGCACGGTAGTAGTACAAATTAGACTCTTCATCGAACCGCCGGCCTGTAAACAGATAAGGATTTCCTATGGAGCTGGTTGTATCCGGCTTGCCATATACATCATAGCTATACTGTTCCTCAATCTCACCATCAGTATTTGAAAGAGCTATAACCGAGCCAAGGCCGTCATAATGATAATAATACATTCCTGCATTAGCTTGCCCACTGGGTATTATCATACATATCGGCTCATCGATGCCGGGGCCATAAATAAATTTACGCAATAATGTGTCGGAATCATCATATTCAGCTATTACCTGCTCGCCGTCATAGACGTATTTTGTAATAATATCAGGATCAGGGTCGTTTTCGACTATCTTTTTCACACGCCTGCCCAGATAATCATACTCATAAGTAACAATAGTAACATCGTATTGGTCTGTTATTTCAAGCAGCCTGTTTTCAGCATCGTAAATATATTTACAGGTCCCGTCATCGGTCAAATTGCCGTTATTATCATAGCTGTAATCGACTTCGCTGCCTTGGGGCCCAACTGCTCCATACTGGTTTAATTCATTGCTATAAGTTTGAGTACTATCTGTGAGCAGATAGTAGGTTTCCGTGCCCCCTACATCCATAGTTTCACGATTTCCAAGTGAATCATAATCAAAAGTAGTATCATCAACAAAAAATGTTGCGGGATAATCGACTGTTAGCAACTGATAAATATTATCATAGCCGTAACTGTGAACATCCGTGCTGTCTACTGTCTTGGTCAACTGGTTGCCGACATCATCATAAGTATAATCGAAGATAATTGTTGTCGGAGGTGTGTCATCATCCATAGTATTTGTTACTTTTGCCAGCCTGTTACCAAGCTCATAGCTTGAGCCACTCGGTTTTTCATAGTTATAAGTAATGGATGTGCCGTTATCATAAGTCAAGGCGGTTCTCCTGGATAGAGAATCATAATCGTATTCAGCAATTAATTCTTCTGATGCTTCCTGACCATCATCTGAATAATAAATCTCGTCCAGTCTGCCCATTTCGTCATAATGGTATTCTATATAACTGTCGTCAGGATAGAAAAGTTTTTCTCTTCTGTTAAGGTTGTCATGTTCATAGCCGACAATTTTACTGATAGGATTAGTGACATCTTCAATCCTGCCTATTGAATCATAATCAAATTCAGTTTCATCTTCTTTATCAATTACATATCTGACTCTTCCTGCTACGTCGTAAACATACGAAACAGCAGGGACGAATTTGACAGCATCCGCATAGGTTCTAACAGTTCCCGATGCCGTTATAATTACTTTAGCGGTAGTTGTAAAAGTATATGCACCCAGATTATTCCATTTCCCACCGTTTTGACTCTGGTCAATGATTATAGTCTCAAGCAGAGTATCGGAAGCACCATCGTTATCATAGATATCGACCTGCACTAAATCTGAGGCATCAGCATCGCTCGGCCACCACATCAATACCGAATAATTATCAGAGATGTCTACCTGGTATGTATATGTTTCATCCGCTGTTGTATTGTACCGGCAATCCGAGTCATAAGAATCTGTCAATTCTGTATCTTCGGTCCACGGGCTTGATGACGAAGTGCCAGCATCTTCATCGTCGATTGTCTTAACAGAGCTGCTTCCATCATCAACAGCCTTGGCGATAAGTTTATCCATTGCATCATATTCGTAATAGATATAATCGTCATCACGAGTCTTTTTGCAGGTGATGTTGCCGTTGTCATCATACCAAAAATCTTCTGTTGTGTTATTTCCAGAAAAATTTTCGGGATACTTTATCTGGATAAGTCTGCCGAACGCATCATAGAAATGTTCAGTGATTTGATTTTTAGCATCCTCTATCGATTCGAGGTTTCCATTTGACGTATATGTGTATTTGGTTTCGCCGCTCTCCGCATCAGTTATACTTATAAGCAAACCTCTTTCGTCGTAATCATAATCAGTACCATTTTCTTTGGCATCAGTAACATTTATTAGATTCTCATCATCGTCGTAAAAATTCTCCGTTTCTTCTCCCAAGGGATCAGTGATTATCTTAAGTGCGTCGAGAAGATTATAAGTATATTCGACAGTTTGATTAGGTGTGCCGCTCCAGTCACCAAGCTGAGCCTCAGTTTTTTTGAGCTTTTTATTTTTGTTGTAAGACATCTCTGTGATGAAGCCAGCTGATTCAGTTGAAAGCTTCGGGTATGTTATTTTTTCCAGCAGGTCCAGCTCATTGTATGCATATTCAGTTGTTTCCGAAAGGTCATTGGTTATTTCCTTGATATGGCCAAACTCATCATATTCGTATGTAGTCTCTATACTCTCGCCGCTTGGGTCAACTATTACTTTTTTAAGCCTGCCGTAGTTATCACCATCAGTACCGGCATTATCATAATATTGATACTCTGTTATGATACCATCCGGTGATTCAGCAGTTTTTACTCTGCCGAACTTAATATCATCTTCAATTATATAATACGTAAATTTCACTGTGGGATTGACTGTCTCTATCTGGGTATCACCCTGAACCTCAATAGCAGGATATATAATTTCTATAAGATTTCCGTTACCTTGCCCATAGTTTTCTGAATCCGGTGTTGGATCAAGTTCCGGCGTAGGATCAGAATCGAATAAAATTAAATAATTACTTCCATCAGGGCTCCTTCCATATGAGACATCAGCTGCCTGAGCTTCGTACGTGATACTATTTATAAGAGCATTTCCATTGCCGTCTGTATCAAATAAACCAACCTCTCCTCCACCGACACTGAGGGTAAAATTAGTATGAAAATCGCCTTGAGCACTTTCATTATCAGCATAAAAAACGAGATAACCGCCTGCAGAAATGGTTATATTATTGTCTGGTATTTGATAACCACTTGTCGGATTAGATAAATTCGGGCTCAGATACATGCCGTCTAAGTCAATAGAACTTCCGGTAGAATTGTATATCTCAATCCAGGACGGATACTCACCTGGATCATCCGGATCTTCCAAAGTTGATGTATTATTGGCCATAACCTCGTTGATGACTAAGCCATTTTCAGAGGCACACTCATGATTATAAATATAGTTAATTGTATTGCCTTTGGGGTCGGTAACTGTTTTAATAAAATCATAAGTAGTTTCATAGGTATATTCCGTTGTTATTTCTCCGGGAACTTTACCATCTGCAACCATATCCTCAGTATTTCTACCTGGAGCTGTTTCACCATTATGATTTTCTGTTTCATCAACTACTGCTCGCGTGTCTGTATTGTCATCCATTTTCCAAAAACCAACCAGGTCATGGCTGTATTCCGAGAGTCCAAAAGCACCTTCCCTGCTGTCAAGTGCTCTGCCAAGTATCATTACATCATCGAGCGAACCTTTAAAATAGACATAACTGCTAAAAGCACTTCTTCCGATTATCAGAGAGCCGGATATGTCCATATCTTCTGCTGCCGGAATGACAGTTGAATTTTTATTTTCAGCTAATCCGCCATCAATAAATATTTTAACTGTTCCATCTTCAACTGCACCAGAATCTCTATCGATTGTTACTACGATATAATGCCACTGGTTATCAGAAATTGTAGTTGAACTTAAGATATCATAAATGTCATAGGAAAAAACTACTTCGTTACTTGAGTTAAACGATAAACACCAGCCGTCATCATCTGCATCTCGCTTATCAATAATATATTCAACAGTATCTTTTTGTAATCTTTTTGCCCAAAGCGCTACTGTAAAATCATCTGTAGTTGTTGCAAAATCATAATCATCACCATCATCAACTTGCACATAATCTGAAGTGCCGTTGAAAGGCAAGACATCGCTTTCCGGTCTTTGAGTAACTACGCTTAAATTGCCTCGACCGTCATAATCGTAATCAATGCAATTTCGTTCGGGTAAGATAGTTCTTGTGAGCTCACTATTCGCGTTGTATTCATACATTGTTATATAAGCAGCCGGCTCACTTGCGGAATCACTGTTCGCAATGGTACTGCTTACCGTTTGTCCTGCATCATTATAGACCTCGACAGTAATGCTTTTGCTTGATTCATCAGGCATTTTTTCTCTGCTTCTGGTTATAGCTCGATTATTAACATCATCGTATTCAAATGCGAATGTGCTATCACCCTCTGTTTCACTTTCACCGTATATTTGTTCTACAGTACGCCAATCAAAATTGTATGAATTAACTGTATATGGCGTACCTGTATCAGGATCATTTTCAGCGTCATAAATTTCTACCATTTCGTGCCTATGTTCATGATAAGTATAATTAGTTACATTACTGATACCATCAACTTCCGGCTCTGTAACACTTATAAGATTGTTATTAGAATCGTATATATAAGTCCATACCCTTTTGTAGGTGTCAGGATCGGATGAATCCCAAATATGCGACATGCTTTTCAATAGACCTTCTGAACCATCCGATTCACTTGGACCGTAATAATCCAAAAGAACGTATTTTTTCGGTGTTCCAAGATAATTTTGAATATCCCATATAATCTTTGTGAGCTTATATTCTTTTGCTATTAAACCATATTTTCCTTCCGGACCACCTTCAGTCTCCAGATGGAAATATTTCGATGGTCCATAGACAGATGATAACACATCCTCTCCCCCACTTTGTTCATATTCAAAAATAATTTTGTTGCCGTGCCTGTCAACAATTTCTTTAAGATTGCCGTTGGAGTCGAAATTGTAATCTATGCCGTGTTTTCTTACAAGTGTAAATGGAAAATCCTCTTCTTCACCATTAAACAAAAGATATTCGCTCCTGTCTGCACTACGGTAAAATTTATTTGTTTCACCTTCCGAAAATTCACGTCTATTGCCTGCTCCATCCAGCAAAATCACCTTTGTGGAATCCTTCAATCTCCGCACTTTCATATTATAATTCATATCCCAGCCATAACCGAATCTTCCGTTATATTCTCGCCTGCTACCGTAAGTTCTAATTATTTCAACATCCAGTGCCTTGCCTTTAATGACAAAATCAGTAGTCGAATGAGTATATTCACCATTATTAAGCGCAACCGGGTCACCTCCTGTACTGTTATTGACCTTATTTTCAAAAGCTGAAGGTTCAGCTTCAGAGTCTGTATCACCTTTATTCTCTACAAATTCCAAAAAGAGTTCCTCACTCTCTTCTCCATAAATCCCTTCTGGAAAAAGCGCATTAAGAAATTCCGTGACATAACCGTACTCGAGTAGCATTTTTACGTATTCTGCTTCATCCTGTTCTGAACTTTCGCCAAGACCAATACAAGTATAAGTCAGATCAGCATCCCAATCATCCGTATCAGTTGGAATCTCCCCAACGTAATGTATTACCCAAGAATCGTACCCAGAATCTGTTGCCCGTGTCCATATTCCGTCAGAAAGAACATGTTGACATAATATCCAATCTGATTTTGAATACTGGACAGGAGGATCGTATGTACATTTTATAATATATCTGACAGAATGGTTGGGAATTTCAAGTATTTCCCATCCTGCAAATGTCAGTTGAGCTTCTCCATATCCGATAGATGTACAACCAATTAATAAGACAATAGTCATCATAAGGCTTTTCA
The DNA here is from genome assembly GCA_964520535.1 of uncultured Pirellulales bacterium. Classification (GTDB taxonomy): domain Bacteria; phylum Planctomycetota; class Phycisphaerae; order Sedimentisphaerales; family Anaerobacaceae; genus JAFGPS01. The sequence continues at coordinate 16,091 of CAZFOQ010000065.1, forward strand.
TTATTCAATCTCCTTGTTATTGCGAAGACAATTAACAAAAGTTTTTTATTTATAGACACCTACGATTTCTTCTGCTTTTTCTTTCATTCCTGTAAACTTTACTTCCACTCTATATTCACCATCCTCGGAAATATATTTGCCTCCATCATTCTTGCCTGACCATATATAGCTATAAGGATTGCCTGATGGGCTTTGTGACTTGTCATCAACAATAACACGAAATTCGCTCTCAGACGGGTCAAATACTTTTACACTAAGATTAGCTTCAACATTGGTATCATATGTAATTTCGGTTATTTCATTATTCGTAGCTATTATCCTGAACGGATTACAACTGAGATCGCTAATCAAGTGATCGTATATTAAATCAACTTTCGAGGCAGAGGTGTTTTCATCTACTTCCTCACCTGCTGTTACCGTAACTTCTACTTCGTAAAGACCTCTTTCAACAATCTCAAAATCTTCTGTTTCTTTTCCATTCCATGTATATTTATTTTCACCTGGTGTGCTTGTTTTGTTAATGATATAAGTCTTATTAGAAAGACTTGTATTTATGAAATCCAAGTCAGTTTTATCAACACCACTTGCTTTGTTAGTCCAGTATTTAATTTCAACTGTTTGCCCTTTTGTTGGGTCAAAACTGTTATCACAGATCCTTACGGGCAGAACCAATAAATCAGGTTCTCCGAGAGGAAAATCATTTAGTGGATCATACCCAAATATAAATTCAACGTTATCGGTATAATCATCATCATCAGAATCATACCATTCTCCTGTACTGGTGTTTTTACCATGATTTGCTGTTGTAGACCAGTAGTAGATCTCCCAGGAGTCCGGTATAGTGTCATCATCTTCGTCAACTGTTGTTTCTGCTATATCAGTATTACCATAAGCTCCGAGATTGAGTCTTTCACCATTCGGGCTCGGTTCATTTGAACAATCAGCCCAAGGCTCGCCTGTGTCTATACAGGGACTGTTAGTATTGTTCAGTCTTAAACCATCATCATTTGTGAAAAATTCATTATCACCGCCAAGAATATCACCGTATGAATCGCTTGCCGTCGTGAAGTTTGGCGTAGCACTAAAGTTACCATTTCCGGTATAATCGCCAATATCATATATACAACAATAGGAAACAACGTTGTTCACATACAGATCATCATTGGTTCCGTTATTGCCATAAACGACGCAGTTGGATATCTTACTAAACTTATCTCCTGATAAACCGTAACTCCCATTGTTATATACGGTACAATTGGTAACCTCTGTTTTCGGAGTACCACCGTTCGTATAAATCCCGAAATTATCATTTTGACATATAACGGAATTAGATATAACTGAGGAATGAATAGAATCCAAATTATGACAATAGATTCCATTGCTGCTATTATTGTATATCAAACATTTTGAAATAGTTGTATACGCGCCAAGGTCGTATATTCCCGAGCTACCATTATCTCTGATTATTGTCATATTTACGTTGACATTTCTATAATCACCATTAGAAATATATACGCCTTGATTATCATTACTATAAATATCGCAATTTGATACCGTTGTAGAATATGAGCCTAAGCTTATCCCTTTAGTGTTATCATGTATTTGACAATTATCAATTGTCATAGTATGTGTTGTTAAAGCACTACTTCCGTAAATCCCTTGACTGAAATTAGTAATTTCACAATTATTTATCTGTGGAGAACTATCTTGAGAGTGGATACCGTTATACCGCTTATTCGAATCACGAGTAATTATGCAGTTCTTAATAATTGAAGTTGTTGTATTTTTACAATATATGTTTTGAGTACTATATAGAGACGAATCTCCTACGGTTATCGTAAAACCATCTAGAATAACATTTTCTTTGTCTTCGAAATGCACTATTATTTTGCTTTTTTTGTCATCGATCAAATCCCCACTAAGAATAGTTACTGAAAAATCTCTATCTGTCCGTAATTTTTCATCACCACCGAAACCACCATAAACTTCAAGATTACTATACATTACAAATGATTTATCTCTATCTGCATCATCAGTAGGTTTATAAGTTCCAGCACCAACCCATAATTCCCCACCGTTTTGAACGTCAGTATCTGCCAAGGCATCCCTTAGCTCACCAAACGCATTATCCCAGGATGAGCCATCAGTCCCGGAAGCACCTTTTTTAACATAGAAAATTATCCTCGATTCGTATGCCCCCATGTCAGGTGCATCACCTGTAATATAAGGTACATCCACATCACGGCTGCGTCCAAGTATATCAGTCGTCGCATCAACTGTATCACCTGTATCTATGCAGGGATTATAATCACCTGAGTTATTGTAATAGCACTGAAGCTGCAGGCCGTCGTCTTCGGTAATGAATTTATCATCGTCACCATCAGGGTCAATCGAATCTGCAAATTTCGGGTCATCAGCAATATTGTTACTGCCGTCGCCGGTCCAGACGCCCTCAATACAGCTATAGTCGACAGTAACGTCGCTGTCATCATCGTAGATTTGCTCCTGCTCTTTTGTGGTGCTTCCATCACCGTCGGTATTGCCCCAAAAAATGCTGTTCGTCACATTCAGGGTTGAATTGTCTGAATATACTCCGCCGGCCTTACCGCTCGCTTCATTGCCGTAAAATGTGCAGTTAGTAAAAGTTGTTTCCTGAAAAAAACTAAGAACCGCCCCACCGCCATAATCTGCAGTATTGCCCGTAAAGACACAATTAAAAAATTCCTGCTTATTCGCTTTTGTACCAGAATGGACTACATTGGAAACCGCTCCGCCTATATAAGCTTCATTCCCGGAAAAAACGCAATTAGCAAATTTTTGAGTATTGTCATCGCCGTCATTACAGACCGCTCCGCCGAAATTATAATAGGCTCCACCATTATCCTCAAATATGCAATTGATTATCTCAGCGTCACCGTAGCAATATAAACCAGCACCTTCCCCAGCGCCCTGGTCATTATAACCGGCTTTAATCGTAAGACCATCGAGCATTATCCCGTGTGAGCCTTGCACAACAAGATAGCTGTTATCTTCCTTTTCTCCTTCATCACCAATGTCACCACTTAAAATAGTCGGATATGCAGATGGATCTTGTTCACCGAGTTCGTCAACTCCATTCGCAGGCGAAAAACCACCATATATTTTCATAAAATACTTCAACTCAAAACTGTCATCGCTCTCATCTCCGGGTGTATATGTTCCTTTCGCAACATAGATTATTGCTGCTTCATCTTCTGCTGCCAATGCATCACTAAGCTCCTTATAGGCACTGTCCCAACTTTGGCCTAAATCAGGAGGTGTCTCAGTCCAGGGAGCATTTTCATCAACATAAATAGGTCCATATTCTTTATAGATATATACATAAACACACACTGAATCAGAAGCAGGAGGAGAACCATCATCCGTTACCTTCAACCAAGTATGATACGTGTCAGGTTCGCTATATTTATAGCTGGTGGTAGGATTAGTACCGGTTGATGTAAAATCGCCACCGTTGAGGAATCTCCAAGAATAATCAGTTATTTCACCATCCGGGTCATAAGAATCACTGCCGTCGAAATCCACATCCTGGCCAACCAATGCATGGATTGGCTCCACCTTCAAATCAGCTACCGGTGGATCATTCCAGGCGAAAGCTTGTTCTGAAAAAATAAAAATAATACTAAAACTTATTATTCCAGCTAAATCTCTACGGTTCATCTTCAGTTACTCCTCATAAATGGTATCGTTTCCGTTTGTTCTTTATTCTTATCAAGCCAATTCTTTGCAATCTTTGCTGCTTTGCAATCAGGGTATTTTTCTACAAGCTGCTGATATACTGTTCTTATCTTCGATTTGGCCTCTGACTCTTCAATCGCCCCTGCCTGCTGCATATCCTCATAGCATTGACCTACCAAAAACAAGGCATTCCAGGCTAAGTCGTGCCAGGGGAACTTTTCAGCCAAATTGCTGTAACAGGCTATCGCTTTTTCGTACTTCCCAAGGTAACGATAACAGTGACCCGCCCAGCTGTAACCGTCTGCTGTGTTGGTTTGTTCAGGATGGCTTGCACCTACCTGCTCCCACATATCTACAGCTCTTTGAAAGTAATCTTTGGCTGGACCGTCAAGGCCTTTTCCTTCTAATTGAAACGCCTTATTATAAAATTGCTCCGCTATTTCATGCGACAGTACATGGGGCAAATTCTCATTGTCATTAAAGTCAACAATTAACTTATCGAGTTGCAACTGGCCTACCTCGTTATTACCAAGCGCAAAATATGACAGCACTGCGTACTGCCGCAAATTAATATCACTACTCGTGGCACCTCTGTTTATTAAAGACTGATAAAGCTCAACGGCCCTTTCGCGATTTCCAGCTTCACTGAAACGGTCTGCAATCAGGTATATCTCTTTTGGCAATGATGGCTGTTGTGAGAATTTGGTGAGAAGTTTATTAAAGGCTGTATCAGCAGCAGCATAGTCCGCCTCGCGGATATGATGAAAAACAATCTCCACCTGTGACCACATCGCGTGTATATTATCAGGGAAGTGCTCAACATTATATTGGTCCAGCTCAATGGCCTTGTCGTATCTTTTAAACTTATCACATCTTCTCGCTATATGATAAATTTCATTGGTTAAGGTTGGCTGGCCAGAGAATTTGGAGAGGATTTTATTAAAGGCTGTATCAATAGCATCATAGTCTGCCTCACGGATATAATGAAAAACAATCTCCACCTGCGACCACATGGCGTGTATATCATCAGGAAAGTGCTCAACATTGTGTTGATTAAGCTGAATGGCCTTGTCGTATCTTTCAAGCTCATTAAACTTCTTTGCCATATGATAAATTTCTCTGGCTAAGGTTGGTTGTTCGGAAAACACGGTAAGAAGATTATTAACTGCTGTATCAACGGCTGCATCGTCTTTATTGCGAAGGTGAAGATAAATAATCTCTACCTGTGACCATAGCGAGTGTATATCACCGGGGAAATGCTCGACATTATATTGATGAAGCTCGATAGCCTTGTCGTATCTCTTGAATTCGTCGTATCTCCTGGCGATATGGTAAATTCCTTTAGGCAGGGCCGGCTTGCCGGAGAACGCAGTAAGAAAATTATCCACAGAAGCATCAATAGCAGCATCGTCTTCATTGCGGAAGTGAAATTTAACGATTTCTACCTGGGACAGAACCGCATTTGCATCGTTGGAAAAGTGTTCTATATTGTATTGATTAAGCTCAAAGGCCCTGTCATATTCTTTTAGCTCGTCATATTTCTTCGCTATTTGCCAAACCGTTTTTGCTATGTCCTCGTGTTCGGAAAAGTCGGAAAGTAATATCTGCGTTTGCGCTTGTGCCTCAGCGTAATTGCCCTGCTGGATTAAGGAAATTATATTTGACTTTGCCTGCTCAAGCTCAGATGCATCAGCAAAGGCATAATTTGCCATTAACATAACGCAGACAAATACCGTAAGTCTAATTTTCTTAAACATTTATAGACCTCCTTCAATTGAGATAAATAGGTTTGATTAAGCTTAGAATAAACACTATTTGCGCTCTTTAATAACAACTGCACGGTGTATTTTACAGCTATCATTATTTTCTCCTATCCCCCAAAATCTCATTTCCCCTTTTATCACCCCGAAAAAGCTATGTCAAGTCAAAAAACATAAAATATTTTAATAACTAAGAAAACCTCTAATCCACGCTTTTTATTCAGAAAAGGCAGTTTAAAACTTGACATACTAAGTTGTTATGAATACAATAAATTACATAAAGATTCAGACTTGGTGTGAAATATGAACCATTAAACCCAAACCTTTTTCGTAATACTCATTTTATCGTGACTATACTGGTCTGAATCAAGGCAAAAAAATGGCTGAGATTCATCTAGATCAGTACCAAAATGAAGACAGGCAAAAAGACATTGAAATTGAATGAGATGTATAGCTATATATTACAAAAAGTTATGCGATGGAGATGTTTCATTGTAATAGTATGTTCAATCCGTTGACCACCTTTTAGCCCAAAATTTGCTTGGAATACAACTTTTAACATTCTTTTCAACTTGCTCAAGTGTTTCTCGGCTGTTATGCAAAAGCTGTTTAATAAACTTACGTTCTGCTAATAATTCAGCTGAATAGAATCCATGTTTGAAGTTTGCTTTTCTTGACCGCTCCAGACCTTCAGGTGTTCGTGGGCCTGTACTCTTTCCGCCGTGCATCCTGCACCTGCCATTTGCCATAGCAGGCGCTTTGCATGGTGTTCCGCTTCTGGTTTTAGCTCCGCATCGAGGAGCATTCATAGGATTGCCCTGAGGGTTCCCATTGTTTAGTAAAATTGGTTTTTTCTCTGTTTGCATGGGGTTCATTCATGGTTTTTATTATTTTTCCTACCCCCCTGATTAACGGTTCCCACAATTGCCTGACCACCTTCATTTACATGGACGTGCTCTACGACCATTTTCTGTAGACCGCCAGTTCGATATTTCTTCAGGGCCTCCATTTGTGCCATGAAAGTTCTGAGCATCTTGGTTGATTGTGCTACGTTGGCTTGCTTACCTTCAAAGGTTTGGCCGCTAAGAATGGCTCTTGCTAAAGTATTCATCGCCATATTATGAACGCCAATCATCTGTACAGCCAGCATTGCCTCAAGCTCATCTTGTGGCTGTATTCCATTGAGTATCGCCGTTGCATGGTTGAGCGAAGGGGTTATGTTATTATGGTCGAATCCATCGGAAGATGCCACCCCCTTAAATGTTTGGACTACCTGGTCCAGTAAATGATTCTGCAAGTCAGAGTCTGCCGTTCCCAACGCCTCGAACATTTTGACCGCAATCAATGGATCATCCGGATCTTGCAGTGCTATTGGATGGTCTGAATCACTTTTTACGGCTTTGAACTTTACCGGCCTTCTTTTCTTACGCTCTTTATGCTTGGCAAGCCGTTCTATTTCCTCGTACGTGTATTCCTTTTTTGCCAAGTCTTTTGTATCGTTCTCGTCTGATTTCTTCTTTTGTGTGGATTTGCTCTTATTGGTTTTTTTCTTTGCCATTTACTTTTTCTCCGTAATATGAGTTTGAATTAAGGCTTTGACAGCCGCTTTGATATGTTCTGGCAGTTTATGCCAAACGGTGACTATGTCAGCCAACCCTGTAGGTAGTTTTCGGATGTCAATCTGTGTCTTATTCTCTATTATTTCTGAAATGTATTTGTAAGCTGGTTTGTAAGCATCTTTTTCGTTAAGATGCAAGTCTTTGCTGTCGCAAGAGTTATGATTTTCGTCCATCGGACTGTCGATCCGAAGGTTGAGGGTTCGAGCCCCTTCGGCCTCGTTGATGAATAAGCCACTGTAAAAGTGGCTTTTTTCTTTTGTAAAGGGGCGAGAACCCGAGGGGGTTTGGGGGAGAAGCTCCCCCAAGTCGTCGGGGTGACAGGCAGCGCAGCTGCCGCCAGAGGGGCTTTAGCCCCTATGGGGAGCGAACGGTAGTGAGCGACGGGTTCAAGGGCGAAGCCTGGAGCCCCTTCGGCCTCGTTTTCCAAATAACAAGCAGGTAGGCATTTTCACCTGTTTGT
>CAZFOQ010000066.1:0-23507 GCA_964520535.1 uncultured Pirellulales bacterium
CTCATCGTATTTATACAGGCTCTCGACTTCAATATCATCGGCCTCGAACGAAAGCAGTCTTTTGCCCCAGCCGTTCGGTATGGTCTCCGTTCCCTCAATCGTATAGAGGAAATACTCACTTAAACCTTCTTTGATAATTTCCTTAGATTCTAGATCCTCCAAAAGCTGTTCACGACCAAACTCCCATGAAGCTCTTTTATCCTTAAAATCCAATCTAATAGTGTCGCCGTCAATACCACCACCACCATAGCCACCATGTATAGGCACTGGACTATTATAAGGATATTGCCGTTTGGCAAGCTCCGCTATTTGGTCGAGGATATGGACCTGTCCGACAATCAGCCGTGTCTGAGCTTCTTCATAATCTTCGCCGCTATTATTCGTGACGCGAACGTAGCCCTCCATGCGCATCGATTTTTCATCCTGCGAGAGCGTTCCCATGTAAAATGCCCGCCAGGATAAGCCGCTCGTAAAGTATGTTATCTCGAACGGCACCTGGCCGCTGATCTCGGAGCGGATGAGCCAACGGCCAAGCTCCCGCAGCCTCGCTGGAAACACCAACTGCTGGATATCGATTTTGTCTTTCTGCTCTAACGGCTCCAGGTTCAGCGAAGTTGGGTCGATTAATGTATTTGCCCACATAAACTGCAGCCAGTTCCAGCCCTTTTTCATCGTCAAGTTCCGCTTCTCCCGCACCAGTGTCAAATCGGCGGAATTGTAAATTGTCAGTTGGACATTGTCCCGTCTTGGCAGGGTGACTAATTCTATGGCGCTTGCCGGGGCGAAAGGCGGCTGCTCAGTGATTTCTTCTATTTTTGCAGCTTCTGCTTCTCCGCGGAAAAAATATGCCTTGGCCGGGTCTTCCGCTGGTTTGGCCTGTGCGACTATTGTTTCGGCGGCATCCGTCTTATCCAGATTTGCAGGGAGGGTAGCCTTTGGTTCCTCTGCAAGTCTCATCGTTCTTGTTGCAGGTGCAGTTTCTTTTGAAACTTCTTCTATCTGTCTTTCATCCCTGTTCATATTGGAAATCAGTATCAATCCCAGCAGCAGCACCGCAGCGGCACCGGCCCAGACGGGTTTGCGGAGGAAGAAGATTTTTGCCGGAGTTGGTTTTTTTGCCTCCTCTATTACCTGTGAAATCAGCTCCTCGGAAACTTCCGTCTCGCCGCGTAACAAATCCAGTGCGGCGAATTTTCGCTGGAGCTTTTCCAGTTGCTCACGACAACGGCTACAGCTTTCCAGATGGCCGGCGATTTCTTCGGCCCGGCTTTCCGAAGCCAGCTTGAACTGGTATTCGATAAGTTCGCGTTCTGTAAGATGATTTTCCATATTACTCATAATTCGACCTCCGGCAATCTTTGCGCCAGAGTCCTAAGCGCCCTGAACATTTGTGTTTTCACCGTCCCGACAGAGCAGCCTAAAGCCATCGCTACCTCCCTATAGCTGAGCTGCTGGTAGTAGGCCAGGACGAGCGTTGCTCGCTGGCGATCGGGAAGCGAAACAACCGCCTGTCTGACCTGTTCGATTTGTTCGGCTTTTTCGACTTCATCGGAGGGATTCTGGGAATGATCCGCAACGACCGCAATGGCGTTTTTTTCGCCGTCACAATCGGCGAAGTTTACTTTCTTTTCCCGTGAGTTGACTCTGATTTTTTTCCGAAGTCCGTCAAGGGCTGCGTTTGTGGCAATCTTAAACAGCCAGCTTTTGAATTCAGTGCCGCGAAGGGTATGGGATTTTTCATGCACGCGCTGGAACGTCTCCTGGAAAAGGTCTTCGGCTTGTTCTCGATTACTGGTCATATGTATTAAATATCCTAAAACATTATCCCCATATCGGCGGACAATTTCACCGAACGCCGTCGGATCGCCCTGGCAATGGGCTTCGATTAAGCTCTTGTCTGTAGTTTCCATTGAGGCTATTAACTCCATCTACCGCTTTAGACGAATATGGTAGCCTGTCGGTTGACATTAGGTAGTAAATTTTTTGTAAAATCTCAATTGTATAATACTATATCATCGGCTTTTTAGGGTTGAAAGTTATGGTTGAAGATGGCTTTTTTCCTGCAATTTCGGCGTTTATAACATCGCGAGCCAGCCGCCGTCGACGTATATAATTTGTCCTGTTAGAAAATCGCCGGCGCTGGAGGCAAGTAAAACTGCCGTACCCACCAGGTCTTCCGGTCGTCCCCACCTGGCGAGCGGAGTTTTTGAAAGGACCCACCGGTTAAAATCTTCGTCGGATTGCAATGGTGCGGTCAAAGCCGTTGCGATATAGCCCGGCCCGATGGCATTGACGTTGATATTGTATTTTGCCCACTCCACGGCCAGTGTTTTAGTCAGCATTAGTAAGCCGCCCTTACTGCTGGCATATGCGGCCGTTGTTTGCCGGGCTCCATGACACATGAGCGAACCAATATTGATAATCTTGCCGGATTGGGCAACATTTTTTCGGTGGTGACAAAAGGCCTGCGACAATGTCAGCACGGTTGTCAAATTTAATTCGATCACCTTGTTCCAGGTTTCCAGGTCGATCTCTTCTGCGGGTCCCCGGATGGTTGTCCCGGCACAATTGACGAGGATATCTATAGTTTTTGTTTCGGCAATGATATCTTTGAAAAGATCCCTTATTCCCTCTATGTGTTCAAGGTCAAACGGAAATGTCCATACTATACGACCCGTGTCAGCTTTTATTTGGCGAGCGGCTTCATCAAGCTGCTGTTTTGTACGGGCGATAATTGCTATATCAGCTCCGTGTTCAGCCAGGCCTTTTGCGATTGCAAGCCCGATACCTCTATTACCGCCGGTTATTAATGCTGTTTTACCCGAAAGATCAAAAATGTTCCTTGCCATTTGATTACTATAATGACTTAATTCGTTATAAGCTGTCAAGAACCTCTTCCCTGCTTTTATAGATTAGTATCAGCTAAGGTTAAAAAGTTTGAGATTTTTTGAAACTTCTTGCAGACGAGCGGCCTTGAGCTTATAAATAGCGATACGAAGACGACGAAAACGGGAAAAGACAGAGATTTTTTGTGAAACTTTTTGTGCCGAACAGCGACTAATCCCAAGGAGATGTTATAAACTAAAAAAAGAAAAGAAATTAAGGAAACAAGAAAATGGAAAGAAATGGTAATGTAAAAAGAGTGTCGTTGGGTTGTTTATTATGCCTGTTCGCGTTTTTAACCGGATGTTGTATCTATGTCGGAAGTTGTGATATGCAGGCAAAATATGAAAAAATCGTACACTTGACAATGCCTTTATCACCCGGTTCCAGTTTCGAAACCCAGACCCACAACGGCTCAATCACAATTCACGGTGCCGATGTCGCTGACTGTAATGTTACCGCCACTATTGTTGCACGGGCGGGAACCGATGAAGATGCTATGGAATTAGCTGAGCAAACGGAAGTGAAGTTCGAGCGAATGGGTGATAATCTCATTCTGAAAATTAAACGGCCGGAACCTCTGATCAATCGTTCCGTGAGTGTGAGCCTGGATTGTATTGTCCCGGACCATGTTGATCTGAAGCTCGGAAGTCACAATGGGGCTGTGAAAATCACCAATATCACCGGTCAGATTGACGCCACAACACACAATGGCAGGGTGACTGCCGATCAAGTCACGGGCGACGTCAAGCTTCAGACGCATAACGGCGGAGTCGAATGCAGGGAAATCTCCGGGGGGGCGCAGCTTAAAACTCACAATGGCGGTGTTAATGTGTCTTATTCTGACGCTGCCGAGTCGGCCTGTGATATATCCATCGTGACTCATAATGGCGGCATAAATCTCACAGCGCCGTCGAACTACTCGGCCCAGGTCGAGGCTTCAACACACAACGGATCGATAAACACAGATTTGCCTATAACGGTGACAGGGAAGGTCAGCAAGAATAAGCTCACAGGGACAATCGGCGATGGCCAGGGCGAACTTTACCTTAAAACGCATAACGGCTCAATAAGGATAAGGTAATATACTATCCCTTCGAAAGGATTAGGTTATGAAGAAGACCTGTTGTTTCAACGGAGCTTTCGGTCTTAGTCTCTGGCTGCTGTTTTTTGTTGTCGGCTGTGATATACATGTCGGTAACTGGGCCCAAGCCAAATACGAAAGGACGATTCAGCGGCGAAGTTCTCTTGAATCCGGTTCGACTCTGAAGGTGGGAACCAGTTCCGGTTCAATTACAATTACCGGTGCCGATGTGACCGACTGCAATATGGTTGCGGACATCAGCGTTCGAGCGCCATCCGAGCAGGAAGCACAGGAAATAGCTGAAAAAGTCAGTATCATAATCGAGAGATCTGATAAAGCACTAACGATCAGGGCCGACAAACCTCGCGTTGGAAATAACCGCTCGATCAGCATCAGCTACGATATAACCGTTCCAGAGCAAACCAATGTTCAGTGTCACAGTTCCTATGGTGCGATAAGGTTGACGAATATTAACGGGAATGTAAACGGCAAGACCAGCAGCGGATCAATTACCGCTGAAAATATAGAAGGCTCAGTCAATCTGGATACCTCCTATGGCTCGATTACCTGTCAGGATATCTCAGGCGGCGATGCCATTCTCAAAACCAGCAGCGGCAGAATCAAGCTTTCAAAAGCCTCACTTGGCGATTGTGATACACAGACATCCTATGGTTCAATTATTGCCGAAGAAGTCAGGGGAGATTCCATTAAACTCCATTCCGGCAGCGGTGGGATCAATGCAACAGATGTTTCCGTCAAAACAGCCAATATCTCCACTTCTTATGGTCATATCTCTTGTCGGCAGATGATGATGGAAGACCTTACAGCCAAGTCCGGAAGCGGGGGGATTGACATCGTCTGCTCAGATTCAACGCCGTCGGAAATTAAGGCGGAGATTGTGACTTCTTACGGCGGCATCGATTTCGTCGCACCGCCGGATTTCTCAGGTGAAGTTGAGCTGGGAACCAGTTACGGCTCGGTCAGAACGGATTTACCCATCACGATAATCGGCGAGGTGAGCAAGAAGAAACTCAAAGGTACAATCGGTTCGGGAAATGGAAGGCTATATTTGAAAACCAGTAGCGGCTCAATACAATTGAAGTAGTCAAATGCTGCCAAGGATTCACCTCAATTGGGTATCTTTATCATTGATGAACCATTTATTTTGCCTGCCTTATTTTCGTTTGCTCATATTAACAGAACAGGCTAAAATCATGTCGTGATTAAAAGAAGAAAAACCAGAACTGTCCATGTGGGCGCGGTGAAGCTCGGTTTCGGAAATCCGGTCATTATCCAGTCGATGACGAAGGTGCCGACGGTTGATATTGGCCGATGTGTTCGGCAGGTGAACCGGCTTGTCGAAGCCGGTTGTCAATTGGTCAGGATTGCCGTTCCACGACGGGCGGATACAGCCGCCTTTGCAAAAATTATCCGGAAGGTTGATGTCCCTCTAATCGCCGATGTCCATTTCAGCCCGGACAGAGCTATCGAGGCGATCGAGGCCGGCGCTGCGAAGATCAGACTGAATCCGGGCAATATCAAAAAACGGCAGGACATTTTACGCATTATCGATGCTGCCAAAATGCATGGAACTGCCATTCGCATCGGCGTCAATGAAGCAAGTATCGCGGATTATCAAAAGCAGGCTGTCCCGGCAGAAAAACGTATCGCTCTGATGCTCAGGGAGATGAAGAAATACATCCGTTTGTTTGAAAATCGCAATTTCAACCAATTGGTTCTCAGCGCGAAAAGCAGCGATCCACTCAGAACAATCCAAATCAACCGCAGGATTGCCGAAGCATTCGATTATCCCATTCATCTGGGCTTGACTCATGCCGGGTTGCCGGAAGACGCCCGGATCCCTTCAGCAATCAGCTTAGGGACACTACTGGCCGAAGGGATTGGAGATACGATCAGAGTCAGTGCCGCCGGCAGTCCCGTGGAAGAAACCAAAATCGCCAAACAGATATTAACCGCCCTTGGACTTTGCGAGCGTTCGAGTCCCGAACTCGTGGTGTGTCCGACCTGCGGACGGGCGGAAGTCGATGTGATTAAGCTGGCCCGGCGTGTTCAGAAGGCTCTTCATTCAATTCATAAACCTCTGAGAATTGCCGTCATGGGCTGTATTGTGAACGGTCCTGGCGAAGCTGCCGATGCCGATATCGCGTTGTGCGGTGGAAAGAACAAGGCTTATATTTATCGTAAAGGTCGAAGAATCTCGATAGTTCCTGAATCCAAGGCCATTTCCGCTCTATTGAGCCAGTTACAAAAACTCTGACGGTATGTCCAGACGAACGAAATTATCAAATGAATCCATGGAAGCACTAAAAACGACATTAAGAAGATTCTGTATCGCCGTCGTCTTCAGCATCGCCTTTGGATACATTGAAGCCGCAGTAGTTGTCTATCTGCGTGAAATCTTTTATCCCGATGGATTCAATTTCCCTCTGTCCATATTGATCGTTGATTCAGTTAGTAAAAGACTTTTACTGACCGAGATTGGGAGAGAAGTTGCTACCTTGGTTCTAATCGTTACAGGCGCGTGGTTGTTTGGCCGAAATCTTCGGCAGCGAGTTGCTTACTTTTTAACTATTTTTGCCGTTTGGGACATCTTTTACTATGTCTGGCTAAAAGTGCTTATCAACTGGCCCGCCTCGATTATGGACTGGGACATACTATTTCTGATACCAATGTCCTGGGCCGGCCCTTTATTGGCCCCGGTACTGGCCTCCTTAGTAATACTTCTTTTTGCCTTAGTAATACTCTACCGTGATTGCTGCGCCAGACCTATAAAAGTAACTTTCTTTGATTGGATTGCTTTTTCTATTGCTGCTCTTATTATTGTTGTTTCTTTTTGTATTCCCGGTCCGCATACTGCTGAGGAGGATTTCAGGTCATACTTCTATTGGACATTATTCGTCGCCGGTCTTTTATTTGCCGTTGTAGTATTCTTAAAATGCCTCCTGAAGTCAAAATAGAGGGCATAAAAGCGAAGGGGAGCCTGCTCAACTGATGTGCCTGAGCACAATTCCTATCCGTTGTTATCTTGTGTATTGGTTCTGACCAGCCTTCTGTTAAGTCTTCGTTGCTCGTTGTCAATTCTATTCTGCGCATACTCTTCGAATTTGCCAAATATCATTTTACCTGCAGAGGTTTGAAGCGAGCTGGTTATGCTGATGACCAAATCTCGTCCGATTTTGTTACGGCCGCCTTCAACAACAACCATCGTTCCATCGTCCAGATAGCCGATACCCTGCTCGGCTTCTTCGCCGGGCTTTATTATCTTAACTTCCATCGTCTCGCCGGGAAGAGCAACCACTTTTAACGAATTGGCCAGGTCGTTTATATTTATAACATCGACATCACGCACTTGTGCGACTTTGCTGAGGTTGTAATCTGTTGTTGAAACTCGTCCGTTGCAGGCCTTGGCAAACATTAAAAGCTTCTGGTCAACGCCTTTGACCTCCTCGACTTCGGGAATAACAGTGTCATCAATCTGCACGTCGATAACAGAATCGGCCTGCATCTTATTGAGTACATCAAGTCCTCGTCTTCCGCGGTTGCGTTTTAGCTTATGTGCCGAATCGGCTATAAGCTGCAGCTCGCTGAGCACGAAACGTGGAACGATCAGGGGAGCATCAAAAAGGCCGCTGTGACACAAATCTACTATCCGTCCGTCAATAATTGCT
Organism: uncultured Pirellulales bacterium; assembly: GCA_964520535.1. Lineage (GTDB taxonomy): Bacteria > Planctomycetota > Phycisphaerae > Sedimentisphaerales > Anaerobacaceae > JAFGPS01. The sequence goes on from CAZFOQ010000066.1 coordinate 7,657, forward strand.
GAAGTGTCTAAAACCAGCGGGCGGGCGCCTTTGGTCTGTTTGGAAAATTCCACATAGGGAATGACAAATCGCACATCATCCTTGGTCCGCATCACTATACTAATAGTAAGATAACAAATACATATCCCCAAAGTCCATTTAATTGCTGTAACTGCTGTTTCTGTTGTATTAATCCCAAAAGTAACCGTTATCATTTCTACAACGGGTGCTAATACCCAACTGATAAGCATGCCTACCAATAAACCGAAGAACACGCCTGCCAAAGCAGAAAGTTTTTTCTTCGGGGTAAGAACGTCCAACAGAAGTACAAACACTACCATTCCGAATCCACTCCAACTTACTGCTCGTAAATTAGTATCGAATACCTCGTCAGATGGTTCACCTGATTCATCCAGGGTCATTCTGTGTGAACTTATATTCACGAACAATACAGCCATAATAACAATGACAAATATGGCTCTGAAAATCCACAGTAACTTCATAGCTATAAACCTCCCAATTATGACAAATGAACTATTATTTGAATAATAACTTTAATTATTGTACTCTGCCTTAGTGCCATTATCAACAACCATATTGTTTTTCAAACCAATTTAGTCGCTTTGAAGAATCTGTAAAACCTATAGCTGCTCAACAAGACTTGTTCGGTTAGGTTAAATCCAATCAGCCGGCTTTAGGTCACATAACTTGACATAAACGTCTTATTTAGCTTTCTTTGGTGTAAAAAACGCTTGACATTACGAACTTATCGGCAATAAAATCGTATAAAATTCACATAAAATATGTTTTTTAACCTTTCTGGTATTGTTGACTTATGGAACTAAAGAATTGGAGGTAAAAATGCAAATTTGCAGGTTTAAACAGAATAGTTTGGTCACACGTGGTTTTGTAGCCTATACCCTTTTTATACTGTTGGCTATCTCCCCAATCTCTGTTTTTGCGGATAGCCAGGACAGCATTGCTACCCTGCGTCAGATGGGTAAAGCTTTTGCATCTATTGCTGATAAGGCATCACCGGCGGTAGTAGGAGTTAAATCAGAGAGCACCATTACTCGCGAATATCGTCAATCGCCGTTTGGCGATCAATATTTTGACCCTTTTGGGGATGATTTGTTCGATTATTTTTTCCGTCGTTCTCCACGTCAGCGCCAACAACCACGTAGATACCAGGAACCTCGGACGGCAAAGGGTTCCGGTTTTATTATCTCTTCCGACGGTTATATCCTGACAAACAATCATGTAGTGGATGAGGCCGAAAAAGTTGAAATTGAACTTACCGATGGTCGAAAGTATACCGCTGAAATAACAGGAAAGGACCCGGATTCAGATGTTGCCGTCCTGAAAATTGATGCTAAGGACCTGCAATACCTTGAGCTGGCTGACTCCGATAAGCTCGAAGTTGGCGAATGGGTTCTTGCCATTGGAAATCCGCTCGGTCTAAGCCACACTGTGACTGCCGGCATCGTCAGCGCCAAAGGAAGAAGCAGATTGGGTCTGGCCACACTTGAAGACTTCATTCAGACTGATGCGGCGATTAATTTCGGTAATTCAGGGGGGCCTCTCATAAATCTTGACGGTAAGGTTGTCGGGATTAACTCCGCTATTGCAGGCTCAACCGGTAATATTGGAATTGGCTTTGCAGTACCGATAAATATGGCAAAATATGCCTATCAGCAGATTCTCGAAAGTGGAACCGTTGAAAGAGGTCTCCTTGGCGTCAGTAATATAGAGGACCTCACCCCCGATAATGCCACGTTCTTTGGACTGGAGGAAGATACCAAAGGTGTTCTTATTCCTAATGTGATTGAAGGTTCTGCAGCGGACAAGGCTGGGCTGACACACAACGATGTTATTCTTGAGGTTAACGGCCAGCAGGTAGAATCAGCCATCGATTTGCAGACGCGAATAGCAATGCTCAAACCCGGCACGAAAGTTGAGTTAACCATATGGCGTGACGGAAAAAGAAATAAAATTAGCGTGGAGCTTGGTAAACGTTCATCGGTGGATCAACTCACGGGTAATTTACAAACAGAGACGGCCAAGGAATTAGGTTTTGCTGTAGAAAATCTTACTGATGAATTAAAAGAACGTTACGGCTATGAAAATCAAACCGGAGTTGTTGTCAAAGACATAAATCCCGGCTCGCAAGCTGCACGCAGTGGTATAGCACAGGGCACATTGATTAAGGAAGTCAATAGGCGACCGGTAAGAAATACTCGGGAATTCAATCAGGCGGTCGAAAGAGCTAAAAAACAAGGATCTAATCGTATTATGTTGTTAGTAAATATCGAAGGTACTAATTACTTTGTTTTTCTGAGATTGGACTAAAGTGTTGCCGGATAAACAACTCTTTGGACATTAAAAACTTAGCCCCGCTACAAACGGGGCTTTTTTTGTTGAGATTTGGACCTGCAACTACAATTGGTTGTTAGTTCTTGTATTTAACAGCAGCATAAATAAAAACTGCAAAGAATGGGAACTATAAGAGTAATATGATGAAATAAGCAACGAAGATAATGGAAATCCTTGAAAGACAAAAGTATTTCTTGACGTCAAGGTGGTAAATTTGGTATAAACATTATAAGACTATATTTCTGCGATAATTGGTACATTTGGAATTATTTTGGCATGGATTAAGTTTTGTGTTTCATCTTAGGGTTTTCTAAAAGGCACACCAAAAAGCAGGAAAAGCGAACTGCCGGAGTTGTATGTTTCGGATTAGTTTTATTTATATATAGAATGGATAGTTGATTTTGAGGGAGGAAGGTCACGTCATACAAAAACAAATTATTCCGATCGGGCATATATCATGATGTGGTGGGGGTAAAATAATTTTCGCTTATTTTTACTCTCTAATTTTTTGAAGGAGGACTACTATGTGTACAAGGTTGATTTTTTTGGTTTCCATTATTTTGGTGTTAATTCTGACGTCCACGACTTACGGCCTCGTGATAGGTGACTTTGAAAACGACATGGACGGATGGGCCCTATGGGCGGATGCGCCCGCGGGGACCACAACAAGCTACAGCACTACCGGAGCCTCATTAAACGACTACAGCCTCAAGGTGGACGTTCCGACGGCTGGTTGGAAAAGTGTTGTGTATATCCCGCTTCACACTGAGGGATTGATTGGCAACTTTTTGTCTAACAACACATTCTCAATGGATGTGACGTACGATCCTAACGACTGGTCGGGACTAGGTGGCTGGGTAAATTTCGAATTAGTTATTAATTCTGGTGACGGTGGATGGGACCAGCTCGGCAGGCCTGATACTGATACGGTTAATTCCGGATATACAGCCGGCTGGGATCCGACTAATTTCCCGACCGTCCAGACGAGGACTGTTACATGGGATTACTCTGATGTTATTAGCGACATAACCGCTGATACTTCGTACCTGGAGCTGATCTTTGTCACCAATTATGATGCTGATTTCACCAGCGGGGCGTACTACCTGGACAATGTGCGACTGACATCTCCGGGCGCTGCTGGCGAACCAAATCTTGTTGGCTGGTGGAAGTTCGATGAGGGTTCCGGCACTGTAGCCATTGACTTTAGCGGCAATGGACTCGACGGTACTATTAATGGTAATCCAGCATGGGGGACGAGCAGTCCGTCCGACCAAAGCCCCTACCTATTGTTTGACGGAACAAACGATTGGGTTGACGTCAACTCCATCCCTCAGGGAAAATTTCTGTTTTCGAATTATACGATAGCGATGTGGTTTCGAGTAGATGGTGGCTCTGGTCAGAGAGATTTATTTGGGGTCACTAACAGCATTGGGGACCACGGCATTCTGTTAGAGCATGGTCACAGCATGGCTCCTGACGGCATACGCTACATCAATCGGGCTCCTTTCTCTCCTGCCGGTATGGGTGCCCCAGAGGAAATCTATACTCCCTCAAACGTCAAAGTCAACGACGATAACTGGCATCACGTAGCGGCGGTAAGGGAGTCGGATACCAGCAGGTTGCTGTATGTTGACGGGGTACTGGTGGGTTCAAACACAAACAACCTCCCAGCGTTCACTGAGCCTGCAAGGGTAGCTTTGGGCGTATGTAAGTACAGTTGGCTTGCGCGATGGTGGAACGGTGCAATAGACGATGTTCGAATCTATGATGTCCCGCTGTCGTTGGCTGAAATACAAATGCTAATATTTTCTCCGCTGGCAAGTATGCCCAGTCCACTAAGCGGTGCGAAAGTTGCCCAGAGAGATCCTGTTCTCAGCTGGAAGCCCGGAGGCTTTGCTGATACACACGATGTTTATTTCGGCACTGATGTAGATGATGTTAACGATGCTAACACAACCAACTTAGACAGCTACCCGAATGTTACCTATGCCAATGTTGATGTCAACAGCTTTATACCCGGAAACTTGGAGCTCGACACCACTTACTACTGGCGAGTTGATGAGGTCAGCGGTCCCAACATTAGGAAAGGGGTTGTATGGAACTTTACAATAGAAAACTATCTTGTTTTGGACGATATGGAGTCCTACAATGGCCTTCTTCCCGACAATCCCGACAGCAAAAGGATATGGCGTGTGTGGAAAGATGGGATCGGCTTTGGCTCGGAGGACTATCCACCTACCTACTGCGGCAATGGTACGGGCTCGGCTGTGGGTGACTTAGGCACCGTTTCTCTTACTGAGGAGACCATCATTCACGGTGGTTCCCAGTCGATGCCGTATTATTACGCTAACGATGGTAGCGGCATAAATAACTGTGATAGAACGATTAATCTCTATTATTCGGAGGCTGAGCGGGCATTTGATTCCGCCCAGGATTGGTCGGCCGGGGGAATTAAGGCGTTGTCGCTGTGGTTTTATGGTGATCTGAATAACGATGCTAATGCTTCCTCGCAGATGTATGTGAAGGTAAACGGCGCTAAGGTTCTGTACGATGGTAGTATGAATGATATAAAAGAGCCATCGTGGCATGAATGGATGATTGATCTTACAGATTTCAATGTGGACCTGACGAATGTCACTAAGCTGTCCATTGGATTCGGCGACGAGAGCAATATGACGCCGGCTGGTTCCGGTAAGGTAATCTTCGATGATATCAGATTGTATCAACCCAGATGCATTCTTTCGAAGCGTTCGACTCAATTCGCCCGGATCGATTTTGCACCCGCTGGTGATCCTTCCGGTGATTGTGTGATAGACTATCGAGAGATTGAAATTATGGCACGTGATTGGCTTGTTGAGGATGACGTCATTGAACCGACAACAAATCCAGCTCTAGCAGGTGGATTGGTTGCACATTATCCTCTGGACGAGGGAACCGGCACTACCGCTGCAGATGCATCCGGCAAGGGCCACGATGGGATTTTCTCGCCAACAGCAGCAAACGAAGGTGGTATAACGTGGATAACACCTGGCTTGATGGGCACTAGCGCAATCGACGTGAACGGCGCCTCAGGTAGCTTGATTGATATTGGAACGTGGGACCCTGCGGCAGGAACAGGCCAATTAACCCTATCTCTCTGGGTCAGATGGTCCGGATTACGAATCGGTCTTGATCAGGGTTTGATTGGTAAAAGAGACGACTGGGCCACCGACGGCTTGAGGTTTATGTTCGTGATAGATACACCCGGAAATAATAGTGGAATTGCTCTGCGGCAGTTCTCAGCGGCAGATACCGATGTGAATTCTGTGAACGGAATAATGCTGCCGTATATAGGCAGATGGGCGCATGTTGCTGCGACATTTGATGGGACTACTGCCAGGATTTATCTCAACGGCGGAGAAATAGCATCCGGGCCATTTACACTTGGCGCTAAGACCGATGCCAGTATGGCGATAGGTAATACCAATGGTATTGCCGGTTGGGGCGGCGGCAGGTGCCCTGAAGTCTATAATGGCGACATGGACGAGGTTCGCATTTATAACCGTGCTCTGTCACCGGCTGAGATAGCGTACTTGGCTGACACCACTCCGGGCGATGGTCAATTGCATATTCCGGTGCCGTCACCCGCTGAGTTGTATGAATTCGAGGAGTTAGGCTCCAGGGCGGTTAACTTCAGAGACTTTGCATTTTTGGCGGATGTGTGGCTTGATGAAATGTTGTGGCCGTAGCGTTAGCGGAGCATCGCTGTACGCGGCCTAAACATTTGACCGTGGTTGATCTTTCGGGCCTATACCGAGTAACCTGGTATAGGCCTCTTTTGTTTGATTCTCATATAGCATGAGCAGAAAAAAAACGTATATTTTTTTCTATTTTCTAAGCTTGCGCAGAGGGCATATACAACGTGTGTGATTATCATCACCAGCGTATAAACGGTATTCACATCGGATAATTAATGTCTTGCCGAATCATTGAGATTGTCTCGAATTCCGTGTTTTTTAGTAATAACATGCAAAATGCGCCGAAAAATATGTCCTCTAAAAAATAGTGGTTTAAAAAATCATCAAGAGGGGGATATATATATAGACATAGGGATAATATGACCGAATCTACCAAAGTAAATGAATTTCTGCGTCTGATCATGGCAAACCAGAAGCCAATTTACGCATTGATTTTGGGGATGATACCAAATCGTGATGATGCAGAAGATATATTTCAGGAAACAGTTCTTGTGATGTGGTCAAAGTTCGATAGCTTTGAACGGGGAACTAGTGCCGTTTCTAAAAAGTTAGTTTCACATTTTGTCATTCCAGCGAAGGCGGGAATCCGGGTTTTTGACCCTGGATTCCGTATCAAGTCCGGAATGACATAAGAAAAAAAGTTAAACTTATTTAATGGAAACGGCACTAGTTTTACTGCTTGGGGCATTAAGATTGCCAAATACAAGATTCTTCAAGCCCATAGGCGAACTGCCAGACGCAGTTTTCAATTCAGTCAAGCAGCTCTTCAGTCTCTGCAAAATAAATCGGATCATTTTGTTAAGCATATTGAAAGACGCATGCATGCCTTACGAAAATGTATTCGTAAGTTAAATAAGAGAGATTATGAATTGATTCAGATGCGATATGAGAATGAACTCACTATTAAATCGATTGCCAAACGGCTGGGTCGATCCGTACAGAGCATTTACAAGCGCATGGCTCGAATTAACGATTCACTGATTCGATGTATTCGCAGAACGTTAACCATGGAGGAGCTCGCTTGAACCGGCATGATCAGATATCGTTGGATTTTCCTGAATGGATAGATCGTGCTCTGGATGGCACAATCACGACCGAGCAGTTCGCTTTGCTCGATCACCAGATCGCGACCAATGAGCATGCTTGCACTTACTACCTGGAGTTTATTTCAACCTACGTTGGTCTGATGGACCTGCAGGGAGTGTTGCCAAAAAAATTTGATATTCCCTGGCAAGACATACCATTTATTCCCGATGAGGATGGGGTGACATCTGACACTACGAGAGATCCCGATACTTATCACTTTGGTCCTGATGTCACTGAAGAAGAAAAAAAGCATCAGATTGAAATTTATGCGCGTCAACAGTTAGAGGCATATCTTAAGGAGCATTATGAAGATATTATACAGCAGGAAACCCGTAGATATGACTGGGACCTGTTGGAGGCTATAGTTGGAACTGCAAAGACACTGGGGGCGTTTTTCAGAACCGGATCGAAGGTAGTCAAGACAACAGCCCTGTGTTCGCTGGCTGTACTATTTTTTATCTTAATCTTTTCGCTATTTTATAGAGTGCTCGTTCCCAGGAAAATCGCGACACTCAGCACATCGCTTAACGCCACATTATCCGACTATCAAACCGTCGTATCCGGAGCAAGGCTGACCAGCCGAAAGGATCCTTTGTTTCTACAAACAGGATTGATCGAGATTATATTTGATGGGGGAGCAAAAGTGTTGCTCGAAGCCCCTGCCGAATTTCGATTGAAGTCTGCCGAGCGGATGGTCCTTGACGCCGGGCAATTGTTTGCCTTGGTACCGGATCATGCACGGGGATTTACAGTTGAAACGCCGAATTCACGCATCATCGATATGGGGACTGAATTTGGGATCCGGGTCGAGGAGGATGGAACGAGTGATTTGCATATGTTTAAAGGTAAAGCAGTATTAGCTTCGGACTCCGGAAGTAAGGCCGGGCAAACCCTGGCCTTGACTGCAGGACAGGCCAAACGCGTGAATACCAGTGGGCAGGTCGGAGACATCCCAATCAAAGAACAGGCATTTGTGCGCCATTTTTCTTCAGATACGGGATTTGTCTGGAGAGGCGAAAGACTCTGCTTGGTGGATATGGTTGCAAAAGGCAATGGGTTTGGAACCGGCCAAACCAATATCTATGTGGGTCCGATAGAGGGATATAAAGAATCCATATATTGTAGTGGAAAAGGCAACGAGTACCACGCGCTCGCAACCAGTCCGTTCATCGACGGTCTCTTCATTCCGGATGGAAGTAAGAAGCAGATCATCAGTTCACAGGCACATGAGTTTGCAGATTGCCCTCAGACCAATGGTGAATGCTATGCCAATATTGGGGCCAATCCGAAACAGGGTGTTTGGGCAACGGATATGAGGAATGGAATCATACAGTTTAACGGACAAGAATATGGAGATCAAAGTCATCCATGCCTTGCAATGCATGCCAACCTTGGCATAACCTTTGATTTGAACACAATAAAGGCAATGTGTCCTGACATCAAGATAGCTCGTTTTGTATCTAAAATGGGAATAGCGGACTTTGAGGAACATGCAGGTTGTAATGCGGATTTTTGGGTACTAATCGATGGGAAGGTTCGCATGAGTCGGCGGAATGTCACACAAAAAAATGTTTTGAGCAGTGTTTCCATAGAACTTGGCCCCTCCGATCGATTTCTGACACTCGCAACGACAGATGGAGGAGATATTGATCGTTTGGGGGCCTATCAGCGATCCTATACGTGTGATTGGTGTGTGTTTGTAGAACCCATGCTTATATTTGAATCACAGTAGAGGACTCAAGTTCTCACGTATAAAGTAGGTTCTCCCTCGGAAGGAGAAGAAAAACTCGTTTTGTTTTTTATTGAGGAGGCATTTTCATGTGTAAAATGAAACATATTCTAATGATCCTGTTTCTGTGTTTGGGACTGATGGGGCTCCATGCCAAAGCGGGAACGATTACCTCTCAGAGTGACGCGCCGATCGTGGGTGCCGGCGATATAGCCCAGTTGAACGGTCCGATTTCCGATGCCGAAAACATCGACGGCCCTGGTAATACGTATACCGGCGACAATGACGCATCAACCTATGTGGCTGACGATCGAATGACCCAGGGGCAGCTCTTTACTACGGGTTTAAACCCCGGCGGTTACACGTTGACGGGTATATGGGTTCAGCATGTTCTTTATACGGAATATATCAATAACGGAACCTGGTCTGGCCTGGAAGATGGGACTGCCATCACGGTTCGTATTGTGGATCCGGCACAGGCGGGCACGGGAGGATTTGTGTTGTCCTCCGAAGTAGCTACTGTTGCTGCGGGAAGCGGCATACCCGGCGGCGGTGGCACTTGGGAGGGTACCGGATTCTGGTTGTACATTGCACTGGATACCCCGGTCGTGTTGTCCGCCGGTACCCAGTATGGTTTTGATTTGACGTCATACGGTCCCTACTTCGAGCTTGCCGGGCTGGATACGGATCAATACGACGGCGGATCGGCTTATACAACCGCTGCAAAGGAAGACCTTAACACGGGCACAGTTCATGAAGGCGATCGCGTGTTTGTCGTTGAGCTCGAGTTTGGTGGTATCGCTTCAGCACCATATCCTGTGAACGAGGCGACCGATGTATCACGGGATGTGATTCTAAATTGGATGCCGGGACCGTTTGCTGTGGCGCATGATGTTTACCTGGGAACAGATTTCAATGATGTGAACAACGCCGATGCGAGCAGTCCGCTACTTGTCGGCCCGGCCCAGGATGCGAACAATTATGATCCTGGCCGGCTTGATTTAGGCCGGACCTATTTCTGGCGAATCGATGAGGTCGAAGCAGATGGCACGACAATACACAAAGGTAGCGTCTGGAGCTTTACAGTCGAACCTTATGCTATTCCAATCTTGGGTGAAAATATCACTGCTACTGCTTCCAGCCAGGTAGCAGGTAATGGACCGGAAAATACAATAAACGGCTCAGGTCTGGTTGATGATTTACACTCTAATGATTCTGCAGATATGTGGCTCACTAAGCGTAATGAATCGGGACCTGCCTGGATCCAGTATGAGTTCGACAATGTATATAAGCTCCATGAGATGACGGTCTGGAACTATAACGGGCTGCTTATTCTTTGGAAATACGGCATCAAGGATGTTACTGTCGAGTATTCAACCGACGCCAACAATTGGACACAACTGGATAATGTCTCCGAATTTGCCGTAGCACCCGGTGAGGAAGGTTATGCTGCTAATACCATCGTTCCTTTTGGCGGTGTAGCGGCAAAATATGTCAGGATTACCCCTATCAGCAATTGGGGCCTCCCTGGCCAGTACGGTTTGAGTGAGGTGCGCTTCACGTACTTCCCTGTCAGTGCAAGAGAACCCAGTCCGGATAACAGGGCAAGAGATATTGCTTTGGATGTGACTCTCGGTTGGAGGGCCGGTAGAGAGGCCGTTGAGCATAACGTATACCTGAGCACCGACCAGCAGGCTGTCATGGACGGTACTGCACTTGTTGATACTGTCAGCCAGACCAGCTACGGTCCTTTATCCCTCGATCTGGAAAACACTTACTACTGGCGTATCGATGAGGTCAATAATGCTGAGGCCACTCCAATATGGCAAAGTAATATATGGAACTTCTTGACGCAGGAGTTTATTGTCGTAGATGATTTTGAGTCTTACAATGACATTGAGGAAGGCGAGGAAAGTAATCTGGTCTATGTGACGTGGTCGGACGGAGGATATGGTCCAACTAATGATCCGACAAACGGCTCGACCATAGGTTATCTTACAGTCCCTTCTCTTGATCCCAATATCGTTCATGGTGGCGAGCAGTCGGTACCATTGACATACGACAACAGTAGTGCGAGTTTATCAGAGGTAACAGCAAACACGAATGACCTGGCAATTGGGACGGATTGGACCAAAGGTGGTGCCGGTGCGTTGGTGTTGTGGTTCTATGGTGACCCGAATAATTCTACAACTGAGCAGATGTACTTGGAGATTAACGGCACAAAGGTGGTATATGATGGTGACCCGGGAGATATAGCTGTTCTACGTTGGAATCTATGGGTTATCGATCTTGCATCGATTGGTGTGAATCAGAGCAGTATAACAACGCTTGCTATTGGCATTGAGAGGACAGGCGCAACCGGTGGCACAGGTACTGTGCTAATTGATGACATTCGTTTGTATAAGACGCCGGTTGATCCCGGCACCGAGAATCTGGTTCACTCATACACGTTCGAAGATGGAACTGCCAACGATAGTATAGGCTCCGCCCATGGTACATTAGTGGGCGATGCGAATATCGCCGATGGCTCTCTCTTACTTGATGGTACTAATGACTGGATGTCGATGCCAGGCGATGTGATTGCGATTAACACCTACTCCGAGGTCTCCATCGAAGCGTGGTTTACTTCAGTGGCCGGTGGAAACACAGGATTCCACATGCTGGCCGCTTTTGGTGAGGTAGGCACGGGAGAATCTTCCACGGCGGGATACAATTACTTATTTATCACACCTGCCCGAGGTGATGATGTCAGTCGTGTCGCGATCCAAACCAGTTCGATGGATAATACTCCAAATAACGATGAATCCGGTGTTAGTGCGTTAGTCGAACATGATGACGGTCTTTTACATCATTTCGTTTGCACTGTGAATGCCTCGCATATCGTCTTCTATATCGATGGCAATCTGGTTGGCAGTGCAGCTCTGGCTCCCGGCAATGAAATCGCCGGTATCAGCCAGGCCATCGCTTATCTTGGCAAGGGCGTCTATTCTATTGATCCGGAGTGGGCCGGTGCGATTCATGAGTTCAATATCTACAACCGGGCTTTGCTTTCAAGCGAGGTTCTCTACCTTGCGACTCATTAAAAACTTCATAGTGATTTAGGTATTGTTGAAGTTTGAATTATTTCAGGGCCTATACCGAATTATTCGGTATGGGCCCTTTTGGTGCGCCGACAGCGACCGCAATAAAACTGATAAAACTCCAGCGGTCATAAACACAAGCACAGCCTTAATTACAGGTAATGGGGGAGTTTTGTTTGAGCCTACTAAACCCGCTGGCAAATTTAACCGATACCTCAGATATGTTTATCTGGAGCAGGGAAGCATTCGTCCGATAAGCAGGTATGGTTATTACACAATTTGCCCTTATGACTGGAGCTGAGAGGCTTTCAGTTGGGCGGGAGTGAGCTATCGCTTTTGATGTTACCCTAAAAGAATATCTGAAAGAAATAGATGAAGCATCTTTGCTGACATTTGGTGAAGAGCATGATTTAGGTAAGCTGATTGTTGATGAGAATGATCCGCTTGCCAGAGAGCAACTGGTAAGAAGCAATCTTCGGTTGGTCGTCAATATTGCCAAGAAATACGCCGGACGAGGAATGAGTCTTGGTGACTTGATAGAAGAGGGTAATCTGGGTCTTATAAGGGCCGTTGATTATTTTGATCCTGACCGGGGGGTTCGATTTAGTACTTACGCTGCTTGGTGGATAAAACAAAGTATAAAGCGTGCCCTGTTGGAAAATATCCAGCCTGTGCATATTCCTACCTATATGGTTGCGTTGATAAATCAGTGGCGTCATACAACAGCCGAATTGGAAAGCACGCTTGGCAGATCCGTAAGTGTCGAAGAGATGGCCGATATTATGAAATTACCCCTGCGAAAAGCAAAGGTCATCAATCGTATTGTAGAGGCTCTTAGCTCTGTCGGTGAATCCGGCAATGGTGAAGACACGGATGACGACCAAATGCTTGAGGCGGTACTGGAGGATCATAGTACCGGCAGACCGGAAGATGCCTTGGTAGCACTGGAAGAAAAAGTCAAAGCTCTCAAATTGCTCAACGAAATCGAACCAAGAGAGGCTGAGATCCTGAGGTTACATTATGGACTTGGTGGAAGAAAGCCATTGACGCTCAAGGAAATCGGTGAAAAATTGGATTTGACTCGGGAGAGGATTCGGCAAATTCGGCGTGATGCTCTGACCAAACTCTATGAATATATGACCGAAGAATAGTATCAAATATCTCCTCAATAAAACTTGCATTTCGTTAATAATCTATTCACAATATGCGGCAGACAAAAAGTTTGTTCTTTTTCAACAGATGTAAAAATGATATTTGCCATGGAAGGGAAACAGATGACGAGCAAAAAGATCGATCTGAAAGAATACATTCGCGAGATACCCGACTGGCCTAAAAAGGGAATATTATTTCGCGATATCACAACTTTGTTGGCTGATCAGCGGGCGTTTGCCGCTGCCATAGATGCACTATGCGCAGATTTTATGGAAGTTAGCGTTGACTTTGTTGCTGCCGTGGAGGCCAGGGGATTTATATTTGGAGCAACGGTCGCGGAAAAGCTCGGAGCAGGTTTTATACCCATACGTAAAAAAGGTAAGCTGCCGTGGCAAACTGAAAGCATTAGCTATGATTTGGAATACGGCACCGATACCTTGGAAGTACATCGTGATGCTTTGGGGAATCGAGCGAAAGTTCTAATGATTGATGATTTGTTGGCAACGGGCGGGACAATGGCGACAGCGTGTCGACTTATCGAAAAAATTGGGGGCGAAGTTGTAGGCATTTCATTTCTTGTAGAGCTTGCCGATCTTGGCGGAAGAGAAAAACTGGCCAATTATAAGGTAAGGTCAATTATTGCATACGATTGAGCTTTAAAAATAATTTTTACCTGATGGAGAGTCAATAGTGGCAAAGCCTGAAGATGGCCGAGAGAGAATCATCCACACAGGACCTTATCCGGAACTGACGCTAACTGCGGTGCTTGTGGGTTACGGATTGGGGATTCTCATTGCCATTAGCATCGGCTATGCCAGTTTAATACTCGGTTTCTCGATTGAAGGCTCGGAATTGGCTGCCATTTTGGGGTTTGGGATTCTCCGCGGCATAATGCGTCGAAGCAGCATTATTGAAAACAACATCAACCAGACTATCGCCAGTGCCGTCAACGGAGCCTCTGCGGGTTTGATGTTTACAGTTCCGGCTTTATTTATTCTCGGTCAGACAAATTTTAACGTCGTTTTGATGGTCTTTGCCTGCATTGCCGGGGGAATTTTGGGAATCGCTTTTATCATTCCGCTTCGCAAGCAGATGATTGATTTCGAACGTCTTACATATCCCGGCGGGGTAGCAGTTGCTACAATCTTAAAATCTCCCGGTGCCGGCGTTCACAAAGCCATACTGTTGCTTTCCGGTATGGCGATAAGCGGTATCGTATATTTCTTTAGCCAGTATATGAGCCAGATAAGACATCTAAGCGGATTTGAATATTGGAATCTGGGTGAACTGATTGGAATGCCGGAATATATGAACGGCATCTGGTACATTTCTCTAATGACGGTCGGGGTTGGCTTTATATCAGGCAAGGGTGGCTTTTATTTCATCGTTGGAGGTTTTGTCTGCTACTGGATTTTGGCTCCAATTCTGGCGGCGAGAAATCTTCTGCCAACACCTGAAGCATTAACCGCCCTTGGACAGACATCTCCGGAATATATGAGATTGAGTTTATTTAGACCGGTTGGGATTGGTATGCTCATCGGCGGTGCTTTGGCCGGAATCGTACTGGCGCTGCCGCTTATTGCAAGTGCGGTGCGAAGTATGCAATCAGCGGCAAAGTCAAAGACGGCTTTATCGAAAGATGAGATGCCCATAAAACTGCTTTATATTGGTATCGCCGGAGCCACTATATTACTCTTTATCGTCTCCATTCTTTCTGTTAAGGAAATGGGCATTTTACGGGGCGGTTTAATGGCTCTTTTAGGAACCATTTGGATATGGGTGGCGGGCGTTATTTTATCCGAATGTATTGGAAGAACAAACTGGTCGCCGCTAAGCGGAATGACTCTTATTGCGGTCACTATTTTAATTGTCATAAGTAAAGGACTTGGTGACACTGCGGCGATAATCTCATCGGTTATGGTCGGAGCAGCCGCCTGTGTGGCTATGGCCCAGGCTTGCGACCTGATGCTGGATCTGAAAACCGGTTACCTTGTTGGAGCTTCACCTAAAAAACAGCAAATAGGCCAGTTTCTTGCTACATGGCTTGGTCCTATCGTAATTCTGGTTCTGATTTTTGTTCTTCATAAAGCTTACGGATTGGGCAGCGACCGTCTGCCTGCACCTCAGGGACAAGCGCTGGCGAGCACAATTCAGGGTATTCTCGGTGGGGATGTCCCCTTGAATAAATATATTGCCGGCGCCGGTTTGGGTGCGGTACTTAGTGCCAGCGGTATTGGAGGGCTTGGGATTCTTGTCGGGCTGGGATTTTACCTGCCCTTTGCTATAGTATTAACTTACAGCATTGGGACGGTCATTCGATTACTTGTTGACTGGATAAAGGGACAGCGATTCAGTGAAGAAGTTGGAATTCCCGTTGCTACAGGTCTTATTGTGGGAGAAGCATTAGTCGGAGTCGGCTATGCTTTATATTTTGTTATCACTGGTTCTATAGGTGGATAGGAACCTATGAAAAAAGTTGGATATATAATCATAACCCTTGGCTTTTTGGCAGGCTCGCTGGCTGCTGTTATAAGTAAGGAAGATGTGTATTGGGGCTACTTTTTAGTTTCGATATTCGCCGGGGCAGTTGGTATCGCATTCGTTCATTTTGGTAAACGAAAGGAAAGCAGGGCGGAAGACAAACTGGCTTCGAATATTCTATCTATTGAAGATAGTCTTGGCCGAATCGTTGGAAATATAACACAACTCAACAGT
>CAZFOQ010000067.1:0-12828 GCA_964520535.1 uncultured Pirellulales bacterium
TGATCAATAATAACTGGAATCTCTTAATCGAGGAGGAATTCTCGCCGTACTCACAAGATGTGGACCCCTGGTATGCCACCTGTTATGTTGATACCACCCAAGACGGCAGCGTGCTTACTCCTGAAGCACGCACATTGCCCGGATGGAGCGGCGCAAATCAGATTCCGTTGACTGTCGACCCCGGTGCAACAGAAGCCGTTGTCACTTTTAATCCTATTGGCGCAAATATGAGCTGCCAACTGGTCTATCGCGACACCAGCGGAAATATCCACTATGGCGCCCCGGTCAGCAGCGGAGCCTGCAGCATTCCGCTGGCTAATGTAAGAAATAATGTCATTGTTGCAGTAATCTGTAATACGGATTACATCTACTATGGGGACATTACCCGCACTGCGAAATATGATTACACTCTGACCATGGGAGCAGGCGTTACAGGCAAGGCTAACATCAACACTCGATGGTATGATTACAATCCGTCCAGCTATACGATTACGGCTTCAGCCGACCCCAACGGGACAATCAGTCCGTCCGGAGCAGTTTCAGTAAATGCCGGCAGCCCTCAAACGTTTACGTTTACCCCCGATCCGAGTTATGAGGTGAATGAAGTCATATTGAATGGTCTGCCTATTGGCGCATTGGACAGTTACACATTCAATAATGTGCGCGGCAATCATAGTATTTCCGTGACGTTTGTGGAAGATCCGGAACAGCCGCACTACATAGGTGACCTGACCGGTAACGGTTCTGTCGACGGCGAAGACCTCGAATTCCTTGTAAATAGCTGGTTGGCAGAGGGCGCTGGTCTGGAAGCCGACCTTCATAAAAACGAGACGATTGATTTTTCTGATTTTGCGGTTTTTGCCGGTGACTGGCGAAAGCGCGGGCCCGTGATTGTAGATTTACTTTATCCCCAGGATGGTTGGCTTATTCCTGATGGTTCGCAAATAGTCGTTTGGGTTGATGCAGAAAGTGTCGTTGGTGACATTGTAAAAGTAGAGGTATTTGCAAACGAATATAAGATTTGCGAAGATACTGACGGCAGTGACGGCTGGATATACATGTGGGGTGATTATGAGATTGGTCCGTACTCCATGAAAGCCAGGGCATGGAATGACCAGGGCATTATGAAGACAACAAAACCGATAGAGTTTGAGATAGTGGAATAATATTTTTAGAAGCTTTCTCAGAATGACTTCATAGCGGTCGTTTCAGAGTAATGGATTCGGATAGCCGAGCCGGCTTTGTGCTGAAAGTTACTCAGCAGCTTTAATTGCATCAGCCAGTCTCAATGTCCCTTCGTATAAGGCTCTGCCGATGATTGCAGCTTCGATGCCGCCTGATTGGCTCAGCTTTTTTATATCTTCGATGCTGTTGACACCGCCTGATGCGATGACGGGGACATCCACGGCATCGGCGAAGTGAATTTGGCAGACGCAGAGGAGTTTGCCAATCAATGGCTAACGGCACCGCCTTCCGGGCCTTCAAAATCATCAGACCTTAATGATGACGGCGATGTGGATTTCTCCGATTTCGCTCTTATCGCAGGCAACGTTACATCTGTCGGTGATGGTATTTTCAAAGGTCACTTCACCGGCGATACAGATACATTTGACCCCGGTGTAATGACCGCAGGAACAGAGTACTACTGGCGTGTGGACGGTATCGACGATGAAGATAATATTTTACGCGGGCCTGTATGGATGTTCACCACTGAATAAGAATAACCGTTAAAATTATTCATAAAGCTTCATTTAGGCAGCCGTGTGCGGCTGCATGATTTTCTTTATAACCTCTTATATAAATCACCATACCTTTAGAATAACGATGTAATTTCTTCTAAGCTTTTCCTTTTAATATCAGGGACAAGGATTTTCTCAGCCGGGTAGCCGACAGGCAGAATGCAGAAAGGCCTTTCATTTTCGGGTCGCTTCAGGATTTTATTCAAAAAGCCCATCGGGGCAGGTGTGTAAGTTACGGTTGCCAGGCCGGCGTTGTGAATGGCTGTAATTAAAAATCCGACGGCAATGCCGACCGACTCAGTAACATAATAATTTTTCAAAACCTGGCCGGATTCAGTAATTCTGTAGCGCTGTGAAAAGACGACAATCAAATATGGAGCGATTTGGAGAAATTGTTTTTGATAATCGGTGCCAAGCGGCCTTAAATCGTCGAGCCATTTTTGCGGGGCTTTATTTGCGTAAAAATCACGCTCGGTCTTCTCAGCTTTCAACCTTATTTTTCTTTTTATATCGCTGTCTGAGACTACACAAAAATGCCACGGCTGGCAATTAGCTCCGCTCGGCGCGGCCGCAGCAGCCTTTAAGCAATCTTCAATTACCTCCGGCGGTATATTTCTATCTGAAAAATCCCGGACAGACCGGCGACGTCGCAAAAGAGAAGAAAATTCTTCGGCACGAGACAGCACTTCCTCCTGCTTATATTCGATAAAGTTAAGCGGTATAAATTGCTGTTCAGCCACAAAAACACCTCTAACATAAAATACAAAAGATTAAGTTTGGCTATTTTACACAATCGTAACGAAAAGGTAACAAAATCCGGAAGAAACTGTAACGTTAAACATAAAGATTTGTGACTTTTTTATAAATTTTACAGTATTTTGTAAAATTTCAGTAAAAAGATGTAACTTTTTCTTTATTTTTGCGTCTATACTATTGAGAATAACAAGTAAGACAACAGAAGCGCAATTTCATTAAAGGCCCAAAAAAGGTTATGATGCAAACGGGAGGAACAGTTATGACAATTAATGGAAAATCAGATACGCAGGTATTAAATGCGATAGGCGATATTGAAGAAAGTTTCAAAGATGTCGAATGCCCTAAAAACTTTGAATGCTATAAGACGAAATTTTCCAAGCTGGGACAGGTAAAATGCCACGGCGAAGGAAATTTCCTCGAATGTCTCGAAGAAAGCGCTCCGGAATGCGGATTCTCACTTCCTTGTGTAGATAAATATTATTGCCTGTGCCCTGTTCGAATAGACATTGCAAACAGGCTGAATTTATAGCGTAACAATTTCCTCTTTCTTCTGTAACTTCATACCGGCACCGCGTGGCGGCCAGCATAAGAGGCATTTCTGCAGGTTTAAATAAGCTTGATAAACAAGCACGCACGGGTAAAATAGTTACCGTGATTCAGCAAAACTTTTTGGTCTAAGCGGCATTTTGAAATTTTGGAGCAGTGGCTGAGTGGCTGAAAGCGACGGTCTTGAAAACCGTTTTACCCTTTCGGGTAACGGGGGTTCGAATCCCTCCTGCTCCGTTAGGAGAGCCACTTTGATGAGAGGGATTCGAACCCTCAAAAGGTGTGGAAAAAGAATTTTTCCACGTCGTTTGGGCGACAGGAGCGAGTATTAGCGAGCGACGCCAGAGGGGCAGAGCTGCTATGGAAATTTGCTATCGCAAATTTGGGTTCAAGGCCGAAGGCCGGAATCCCTCCTGCTCCGGTGTTGAGATCGACCCAGCTCGCGAAATAATGCTTAAACAAACGGTGACAGAAACCAGCTCATTCGCTGCGGCCAACGATAAAATCCGCAAAAGCCTTCCCATCACAAGTTCGTTGCATATCTTCTTGTATCTCATTGCATTTTTGGTAAGATAACTTGGATTATGGGATAAAAAGAACGTTGTTTTTGTGTTCGCAGCCATTCTCAGAAGGGCTATATAATTTTAGACGAATCCCACAAATTTTCAGGAAAAATATGAAGGCCTCATTTAAAACAAAGTTAGCTATAAGTTTTCTGGCATTGATTATTACATTCGGTTTAGTTGTTACCCTGATATACATGTGGTTAATCAGCAGAGGTGTAATCAGTCAAGCTCAGGAGAAGGTAAGGTGCGACCTTAACTCTGCCCGCGAAATATATCGGGAAGAAGGAGAAAACATTAAAGACACAATACGTTTCACTGCCCTGAGGTTTTTCATAAAAGATGCCATTTCAGCTAACGATATAGAGACACTCAAAAACGACCTGGAGAAGATTAGAAAGGCAGAGTCTTTGGACATATTGACTCTGACAAACGAAACCGGTCAGGTCATTGTCAGGTCCAGAAATCCATCCATCTATGGTGACAATCAAGCAAGTGATGAGTTTGTGACACAAGTTCTGCTGGATAAAAAAGTACTCGCTGGGACAGTGATAGTACCAAGGGAGGAACTCGTAAAAGAAGGATTAGACTTGGCTGAGCAGGCCTGTATAAAATTCGTCCCGACTCCGAAGGCGAAACCGAGGCCTCAAACTGAGCAAACTTCAGGAATGGTGATGAAAGCTGCGGCACTCGTCTTAGGACGTGACGGCAGATTGGTCGGGGTACTATATGGCGGTAACTTACTTAATCGAAACTATGAAATAGTTGACAAGATAAAAGAGACGGTATATCAAGAAGTCAAATATAAAGGAAAGGACATCGGCACGGCGACCATTTTTCAAGGTGACCTTCGCATCTCAACCAATGTTAGGGCAGAGGATGGAAATCGTGCTATCGGGACACGCGTATCCAAAGAGGTTTACGAGCAGGTGCTGGAAAAGGGACTACCCTGGATAGGAAGGGCGTTTGTCGTAAATAGCTGGTATGTCACCGCTTATGAACCCATTAAGGATATAAAGGGAGAGATAATAGGGGTGCTGTATGTTGGAATCCTTGAAGAAAAATTTATAGATATGCGAAACAAAGCTATTTCAATGTTTTTGGTAGTAATGTTTGCGGGGTTGATTATAGCTCTGGTCGTTTCCAGTTTTATGGCCAAAGGGGTATTGGGGCCGATTAAACGTTTAGTATTTGCATCAGGTCAGTGGGCAAAAGGTAACCTTGGTTACCGGGTTGAGACCACACAAAAAGATGAAATAGCGAAACTTGCGGAAACATTCAATCTTATGGCTTCTTCACTGAAAGAAAGAGACGTAAAATTGAAGGAATATACCAGTCAGCAGATTATGAAATCGGAAAGGCTTGCTACCATGGGACAATTGGCCGCTGGAGTTGCTCATGAAATCAACAATCCCCTTGGGGGAGTTCTGATGTATGCTCATTTAGCATTGGAAAATTTGGATGAAAAGGACGTCTTGCGTAAAAATCTGGAAAGCGCCGCCAGGGAAGCTTCACGATGCAGGGACATCGTGAAGGGACTGTTAGATTTTGCTCGTCAAACTGAACCTAAGGTTGAGCAGGCGGATGTAAACGAGACTTTGGAGCGAACGTTAGCCATAGTCGAAAACCAGGCATCATTCCAAAATGTTAAGAGGACCTATGTCCTTAGTTCTTCTCTGCCAAAGATATCAATGGATACCAGTCAGATGCAACAGGTATTTGCGAATATCATCTTAAACGCTGCAGAGGCCATGGAAGGGAAGGGTGAAATAAAGATTGCAACCAGACTAACACCCGATAAAGAACATATCGAAATCGAGTTCACCGATACAGGTTGCGGCATTCCACCTGAAAACTACGAGAAGATATTTGATCCATTCTTCACCACCAAAGAAGTAGGTCGTGGAACCGGTCTCGGCCTGGCTGTAAGCCACGGAATCATTGCCAGACATAAGGGTACAATAGAAGTGAAAAGTGAACCCGGCAAGGGAACCAGCTTTATAATCATATTACCTCTCAGAACGGAGGCAGGAACAAATGCTCAGTCAGGCTAATATCTTAATTATCGATGATGAAGAAATTATGCGGGATTCATGTCGGCAGACTTTTTCTCAAGATGAAAACAGGGTAGAAGCAGCTGAAGACGGTTTGAAGGGATTAGCTATGCTTGAGAAAGATTCCTTTGACCTTGTCATCCTTGACCTAAAAATGCCCGGCTTGAGCGGCATGGAGGTATTGAAGAAGATAAGAGAAAGTAATCCTGAGGCTATGGTCATTGTAATTACCGGTTATGCGACTGTCGAGTCCGCAGTAGAAGCTATGAAAAATGGGGCTTATGATTTTATTCCAAAACCTTTCACGCCTGACAGCTTGAGAATGATAGTCAAGCGGGCATTGGAGAAGAAACAACTTGCCTTTGAGAATGTTCTACTGCGAAGCGAGTTGAAAGCGAGCTTAGGGTATGAGGCAATCATAGGCCAGAGTGAATCAATGAAGAAGGTTGAACAGTTGGTGCGGAAAGTTGGTCCTACCGATACCACTGTACTTGTTACCGGTGAGAGCGGCACGGGTAAGGAGCTTGTCGCCAGGGCGATACATCGTCACAGTGGCAGGCGGGAGAAGCCATTTGTAGTCTTAGACTGTGGAGGTTTGGTGGAAAATCTCTTTGAAAGTGAATTGTTCGGACACGTTAAAGGTTCTTTCACCGGCGCCATAGCAACCAAGTACGGCCGGTTTGAGTTAGCAAATGGGGGAACTCTTTTCTTCGATGAGATCGGAAATATCAGCATAAATATTCAGACGAAATTACTTCGGGTACTCCAGGAAAGGGAGATTACGAAGGTTGGAAGCTCACAAGTTATAAAGGTCGACGTGCGAATCATTGCCGCCACCAACAGAGACCTGGAGAAGGCTGTAGAAGGAGGAACATTTCGTGAGGACCTGTTTTATCGCTTAAGTGTTGTTCCGATGACTCTTCCTGCTTTACGTGAAAGAAGAGACGATATCCCCCTGTTGGCTAACCATTTCTTACAGAAGTATAACAAAAAGAGAGGAAAAAACATAAGGTCTATTTCCGAGCAAGCTATGAAGGCTCTGGTTGGATACGACTGGCCGGGCAACGTTAGAGAACTGGAGAATGCCATTGAGCGAGCAGTCGTATTAAGCGAAAACGATGTAATCAAACCAACCGATTTATTTTATTATAGTCTAAATGTTGAGAATGCTTCTAAGCCGGATGCCGGTAAAGCTAAGCGCCTTATCGATGTAGAAAGAGAGCATATCGCCAAGACTCTTAAAATGTTCAATGGGCACCGAGGTAAGGCTGCAGAATCATTAGGAATAGACCGTAAAACCCTGCGCGCGAAGCTGGAGAAATATGGAATAAAATAAAGCTATTCGGCGCATCTTTCCTCATTGTTGGGGAGAAATGCCCCATACTAAAGGCCATCTTGGAAGATATATAGAGAACCAACAGAACTTATAGAGGCATAGATAAGTTCTTTTTAATTAGCTACTTAGGAGAAATCCCAGGTAGTTTTTTTATTATCTGGCACAAATGTTGCTGCAACATACCAAAGAGTAAAGTCAATGTTTACTCTGATACACATCAACAGGATATCAACAAGACTGTAATTATGTAGGGTACGGGATTTCAAATGCGGTCAAGACGCAGGAGAATTTTGATAGTAGACACCGACAGTGAATCAACTCAAGAGCTGTTGTCTCACTTTGTCGATGAAGGTTATGATGTAGAAATAAGCGGATGTGTCGGGGATGCGGTAGAAAGGATCAATGATGCGAAGTTTGATTGCATCATTATGGATGTAGAACTGCCTGATATAGAGGGTTATAAGGCGGTCTCTATCTTGAAAGCGATTGACCCAAAAGCACAGATAATTATGACAGCGGCTGAAAATACCATAGAGCTGGAAGAAAAAGTGCGGAAACAGGATATCTTCTATTATTATATAAAGTCGTTCGACCAAGAAGAACTGAAGGTAGCGGTCAGAGATGTGTTTAAAAAACTGGGAAAGAACAAAGAGGTGAAAAAGATGGATAAGGTGCCAAATATTTTGGTTGTTGACGATGACCCGAATTTTGTCGCGGCAATGACCCCCGTACTGGAGAGCAAGGGCTACAAGGTTGAGGCTGCCTGTAACAGCAAAGAAGCAATGGAGAAGATCGAAAGACTTAAGCCCGACCTTATTCTCTTAGATATCATGATGGAGAGGTTAACCTCCGGTTTTGACCTCTGTTACAAGCTCAAGCATGACCCTGAAATAAAAAACATACCCGTATTGGCCGTATCTGCTGTTAGCGAAAAAACTGGATTTAAATTCTCACCAGCCACTGATGGGGAATATTTTGAAGCGGATGACTACGTGGAGAAGCCGGTCAAACCAACCGACCTTCTGGAACGGGTCGAGAAGCTCTTGAAAGGATAGAAAAAGGAAGTGGAAGACGTTTATACAACATCATCAGAGGAGCAGCATAGGATGCTGGCGCGGGCTACTATCTTAGTCATTGATGATGAGAAGGCTATGCGGGATTCCTGCTCTCAGGTATTGGCCAAAGAGGGACACCGAACAGAAACATCTGAGAATGGGGATAGTGGTTTGCAAAAGATAAGAGAAATAAAGCCGGATTTAGTCCTCGTTGATCTCAAGATGCCGGGGTTGAGCGGAATGGAGCTTTTAGAAAAAGTTAGGAGTATTGATCCGAACATTGTTTCTGTAGTTATTACCGGCTATGCAACCATAGAATCAGCTGTAGAAGCTATGAAACGAAACGCCTATGACTTCCTGCCCAAGCCATTTACGCCGGACCAGCTAAGAATTATTACCAGAAGAGGCTTGGAAAGGAGAAGACTTGCTTTAGAGTCCGAGCGATTACGGCATGAAAAGGAGAAGATGAGAGAGAACTTTATCACATTTGTCTCTCACCAGCTACGCTCACCGCTTATCTCTGTTCAACAGTATTGTGAGGTAATCCTGGGGGGATTCACTGGCGAGGTAAACCGCAAACAGAAAGAGATGATACAGGAGGCAGGCAAGCGCATCGACGAGCTTCTAAAACTTGTTAACGATTGGCTTAATATGTCCCGTATAGAGGCTGGTAATTTCATAGGGAAGTTCGAACCGGTAACTTTAGCTCCCCTTCTCTCAGAAACAATGGAACTTTTGAAGCCCCTGGCAGACAATAGGAAGGTCACCCTCGAGCAGGTTCTGGGCGATGTCCCTGCTGCAATTCAAGGCAATGGAGAAAGTTTAAAACAAGCCTTTATGAATCTTATCAGTAACGCTATAGAGTACAATCGGCAAAGAGGAACAGTGACCTTAAGCATGAGGGAGGAAAGTAATCAATTGTTGGTGGAAATATCTGACACGGGAATAGGGATTTCCCAAGAGAACCTGCCCTTTATCTTCGATGAGTTCTTCAGGGTGAAGGTCCGAGGTGTTATCGGCAGCGGTCTTGGACTGCCGATAGCCAAAAAAATAATTGAAGCGCATAACGGTTCTATCGACGTAGTCAGTGAGCCTGGCAAAGGGACTACCTTCACTATCCTTTTACCAAAGGCAGATTGGAAAGATAAAGAAAGATAAAAAGATGAACAACAAAGCGAAAATTTTAATTGTGGATGACGATGTCAACTACGTTAAATCAATAAGAACTATCCTGGAGAGCAGGGGCTATGAAGTCGATGCCGCTCATGACAGGAAATCCGCAATGGAAAAAATTAAGAAGATAAAACCCGACTTAATTCTCCTTGATATTATGATGGACAGGCTGGATGATGGTTTTACCCTATGCTACAGACTGAAACACGATTCAGAGCTAAAGAAAATTCCCGTCCTTACTATTTCAGCCATCGCGGAGAAAACAGGGTTCAAGTTTTCTCCCACAACAGACGGGGAGTATTTCGAGGCGGACGACTATATAGAAAAACCTGTAAAACCTTCCGATTTACTGGAAAGAATTGAAAAATTGCTGAAAACAGAGCACGGGAAACCGGAGTAACTATGAAAGATGTATTGACAACATGTGCCTTTTGCGGGTGCGGTTGTGGACTATACCTGCAGATTGAGAAAGGCTATGTCACCGGCGTAACTCCGTCCCAGCGACATCCCATCAGCCGAGGCAGATTGTGTGCGAGGGGGTGGCACATCTATGAATTTGTACATCATCCCGACAGATTAAAGAAACCTCTTATCCGGGAAGGCAGAGCTTTCCGAGAGGCGAACTGGCCCGAAACTCTTGAATTGGTAGCGAAAAAATTGCGTGAGGTTAAGGATAAGTATGGCAGTGATTCCATTGGGGTGATAGCCTCAGCTAAATGTACCAATGAAGACAACTTTGTGCTGATGAAATTCTGTCGTGCGTCATTGAAAACAAACAATATTGATAACGGTGGCTCGCTCTACGATTCCGCGACCCTGCCGGCACTTATGCAATCATGCGGCCTTGCGGCATCAACAAACTCACTGAACGAACTTGAAGATGCTGATGTTATATTGGCCGCCGGCACGGAAACGACCCAAACTCACCCCCAAGTAGCGTCTCGGATAACAAGGGCAGTGTCACAGGGAACAAAACTGATTGTGATAGACCCACGAAAAACCCAGATATCGAATTTTGCAGACGTACATCTGCGCCTGAAACCGGGAACTTATGTCGGTGTGATAAATGGTTTGATACATATTATCCTTACGGATGGACTGATAAATACAGAAAAACTTTTTCGGGCCACTACCAATCTCGACTCATTAAAAGAAATGGTTAAAAAATACACTCCCGATTATGTGGCAGAAGTTTGTGGAATTTCAAAAGGTGATTTGAAGAAAGCGGCTCAGCTATTTGCTGGAGCCGGTATGGCGATGACGGTTTACTCCACGGCAATTACCGCACAGGCCGCTGGTAAGGACAACATATGTGCATTGGCAAATCTTTCCCTGCTGTGCGGTCATCTTGGTAGTCCACACAACGGGATAGTTCCTCTTCTGGAACAGAACAACGCGCTCGGGTCGGCTGATATGGGGGCATTGCCGGGATTTTATCCGGGCTATCAACGGGTAGATAGGGAAGCTGCAAGAGCCAGCTTTGAATCTAAATGGAATA
This sequence comes from uncultured Pirellulales bacterium, assembly GCA_964520535.1. Taxonomy (GTDB): domain Bacteria; phylum Planctomycetota; class Phycisphaerae; order Sedimentisphaerales; family Anaerobacaceae; genus JAFGPS01. The sequence continues at coordinate 10,721 of CAZFOQ010000067.1, forward strand.
CGAGGCTACCTGCAGAGCCCGGTCTTTCCATACTGGAAATGCTTACACCGGGGAGATTAAAAGCTTTGTATATTATGGGCGAAAATCCACTTATAACCGCTCCAGATGTCGGCCTTACATCGGAGACACTAAGGGGATTAGAGTTCCTGGTTGTTCAGGATATCTTCCTGACAGAGACAGCCGAATTTGCCGATGTGGTTTTGCCAGCAGCATCATTTGCCGAAAAAGATGGAACATTCACAAGTATAGAAAGAAGGGTTCAGAGAGTACGGGCCGCAGTCACTCCTCCCGGCGAGGCACTGCCTGACTGGAAAATTATCACTGAACTGTCAAACCGTATCGGATATAGGATGGATTATGATTCTCCTGCGCTGATTATGAAAGAAATCTCACAGGTTACCCCAATTTATGCAGGCATCAGTTACGGACGCCTGGATGAAGAATGGGGCTTACAGTGGCCCTGCACGAATAAGGAACACCCGGGAACACCTCTGCTGCACAGCCTTTCGGAAGAGGGTAAGACTATCTTCCCCCTCGTCGAGCAAAACGGCAAAGGAAAAGAATATTTTACGCCCGTGGAAGACATCACACTCGTGGAACCACCCGATGAGGAATATCCCTTCACACTCACTACAGGAAGCCTCTACTGGCATTGGCATAGCGGGACAATGACCAGACGTTCAGCAACGCTCAGCAGGGAATATCCGGATGTGTTTGCAGCTATAAATCCGGCTGATGCTGAACAACTGGATATCAGAAAAAATCAACGAATAAGAATAATATCCAAACGCGGCGAAATAGAAACTGCCGCAATAATTACCGATAGAGTCCAGGCAAAGACCGTCTTTATCCCGCAGCATTACAAGAACACGGCAAGTAAGGTCCTGTTGAATCCAAGCAAAGTAACCGGTGCAAAGGCACCGGAGATGTTATGCGCTGTCAGGATAGAGCCGGTAACGACATTTTAAACACTGATTAAATTAGATAAGGTGCTGAAAAGAAACTCGAAGATGAGTAAATATGAAGAGAACTTACGGATAATCAGTAAAGATAACCTCTTTGCCCTGATGGAGATATTTATAAAGACCAGAGAGGTCATCGCACCGGTCCCGGGTCATGGCGGAGAGGTGATATTTTACCCAATTGAAAGCATAGAAGATGTAGCATGGGATTGGCAATACGTCAATACTGTGCTTCCACCGAAACGTTTTTTCCTACCCCAAACTGAGGTTATGTTAGAATACACATATGATAACGGCTATAAGATTACGCCGCGTTATGATGACCGGGTAAGAATGATATTTGGCATACGTCCCTGTGATGTAAATGCACTGATTTTCCTCGACAGATTTTTTGGAGGGGGTTCTCTGAGCAAGAAGTCCTCTGATGAAGAGCCTCTATTTCCCGACAGCCACTACATCAGAAGGCGAGCCAATACTTTCATCATCGCCTTCGGATGTCATCAACCCGGCAAAGACTGCTTTTGCGCCTGTTGCGATGCTGGACCCTTCCTCGAGGAAGACTATGACCTGCAGCTAACCTCTATGAACGGCGACTATGCCGTGGAGGTAGGCTCAGCCCGAGGCCTCAAAATTATTTACGGCTATGAACGCTTATTCCGCGCAGCTTCACCAACTGAAGCAAAAGAGCTTGTGAGGATAAAAGAGAATGCAATGAAAAAGTTCGGCGACACCTGCGCTTATATGAGTAAGGCCATCCGAAGAATTACGGAAGGTAAGGTGGATGATTCTCTTTGGGAAAAACTCGGGCAGCGATGTCTTGATTGTGGAGGATGCTCCTACGTCTGCCCAACCTGCTGCTGTTATAATGTTGTTGACACTCCGCTAACTGACAAATCCGGAATCAGAACTCGGACCTGGGACAGTTGCGCTCTGGCAGGCTTTACCAAGATAGCGGGCGGAGAGATACTCAGAAGTGATAAAAAGGACAGATTGAAAAGAAGATTTTTTCATAAGCTCTCTTATCAGTATATAGAAAAAAATAAACGACATGGGTGCGTCGGCTGTGGTCGATGCATAACGACCTGTTTTGCGGATATCAATATGCCTTCTGTTGTCGAAGCTATCAGAAAGCAAAAAACAACCATT